>DASYLQ010000443.1:0-23993 GCA_036009485.1 Janthinobacterium sp. | reverse complement strand
GCGGCGAAGTGGTCGGCCGGGTGGTGCTGAGGATGGATAACGCGTCGTCGCGCAAGATCGTCGACATCATCGGCGTCATCGACGGCATTGCTTTCCAGGCGAATAGCCTGGCGCTCAATGCCGCCGTCGAGGCGGCGCGTGCCGGCGAGCAGGGCCGCGGTTTCGCCGTGGTCGCCAGCGAAGTGCGCAACCTGGCCCAGCGCAGCGCCGCGGCGGCGAAAGAAATCAAGGCCCTGGTCGGCGCCTCGGTCGAGCAGGTCGGCCTCGGCGCCGCCCTGGTCGAGCAGGCCGCCGCCGCCATGCAGGAACAGGCCGCCGGGCTGGCCGAGGTGGTCGGCATTTTCAAGCTGGACAATACGGCGCAGGCTGGCGCCACCAAGCAAGGATTGCATGAACTTCTTTAGAACGACGAGTTTGTTTGTATTGGCGGTGCTGCTGCCGCCGGCGCATGCCGAGGACGAGGACGCCGTCACCCCGTACCGGCCATCCGTATCGACGCCGGCTCAACTGCCAGCCCGTGGACAACTGGAATTCGAGCTCGGCGGCCTGTCCGCCAAGTCCGGCGACGCCCGCCGCGACAGCTTGCCCTACACCTTCAAGCTGGCCTTTTCCGACGAGTGGGGCGTGCTGCTCGGCGGCGAAGGCTATGTTTCCGCGCGCGACGACAGTGGCCAGCGCGCCCGCGGCCCAGGCGATACCACGCTGGTGCTGAAACGCGCCTTCCTGATCGATAGCGCGACCGCCTTCGGCATCGAAGCCGGCGCCAAGATGCCGACGGCGAAGGACAGCATCGGCAGCGGCAAGAGCGATTACACGGTCAACGGCATCTTCAGCCGCGACATCGAACAAGTCCATATGGACTTGAACCTGAACCTGACCCGGCTGGGCGCCCGGGATCCCGGCACCAGCCGCAGCCAGACCGGCGCGGCAGCCTCGTTTTCCACGCCGGTGTCGGAACGCTGGGGCGTCATCGCCGAGTTGTCCGGCACCCGCCAGCGCGGCGCGGCCGGCACCGCGCAGTTGCTGCTGGCTGCCACCTATGCGCCGAACAAGCGCCTGGCCATCGATGTCGGTGCGGCCAGGGGATTGACCGTCGCTTCGCCGGACTGGTCGGTTTTCACCGGAATCGTCGTCCCCCTGGCAAAGTTGTGGTGAGGGTGTTGCTGTGGGGAGAATATCCCTGTGTGCGCTACAGAACGGATGAATGGCTTGAGTAGTCGTACAATACGGCAATGACACTTGGCGGCGCTGTCACAGATTCTTATCACGTAACACCAGACCGCCTGACCAAACAGGGATATATCATGAAAAAGATCATTTTAGCGGCGAGCTTGCTTGCCTTCGGTTCGACGGCCATGGCGGGCGTCGGCGTTTCCATCAATGTTGGCGAGCCGGGATTCTATGGCCAGATCGATATCGGCGGTTATCCGCCGCCGCGCGTCGTGTACGCCCAGCCCATCCTGGTCGAACGCCCGGTGAACTATGTCGAAGTGGCGCCGGTCTACCTGCGCGTGCCGGTCGGCTACCAGCGCAATTGGGCGCGCCATTGCCGCGCCTACAATGCCTGCGGGCGCCGCGTCTTCTTTGTCCAGGATTCCTGGTACGCCAATGAATATGCGCCGCGCTACCGCGAGCATCATGATCATCGCGGCGGACCGCATCGCGAAGAGCGCCGTGACGACCACCGCGGCGGCGAGCATGACCGCGGCAACCGCGACGAGCACGACCGCGGCGACCGCAGCGACCGCGGCGGCGGGCATGACCATGGCGACCACGGCGACGGCGGACGCCGCTGATACCATGCCGGCGCTGCGGCACCGATGCGGCTGCGGTCCGCTTGATTGGCGCTGCATTGACGCTGCATTGCTTAAGCGTTAATTAAGCGCTGATGCCGACACCTACGGTTACAATGCCTGTTGGAAAAACTAAGCAGGAGGCAGTTTGTATAGCAAAATCGTGATTGTGGGTGGGGGAGCGGGCGGACTGGAGCTGGCCTGCAAATTGGGCCGCAAGCTGGGGCCGGGCCATGTGATGCTGGTCGACAGCCGCACTTTCCATATCTGGAAGCCGTCGCTGCACGAAGTGGCGGCCGGCACGCTGGACATCCATCAGGAAGGCTTGTCTTACCAGATGCTGGCGCATGACAATGGTTTCACCTTTGTCTATGGCGCCCTGACGGCGCTCGATACGGTGGGCAACAGCCTGACTGTCGGCCCCATCAGCGCCGAGGCACAGCAAGAACTATTGCCCGAGCGTCAGATATCCTATGCATCGCTGGTGCTGGCGATCGGCAGCACCTCGAATTATTTCGGCGTGCCGGGCGCGCGCGACTACACGATTTCACTCAACGCGACCGAGGATGCCGAGCGTTTCCGCCTGAAGCTGCTGCGCCTGATGACCAGCGCCGAGTTGCGCAAGGATACACAGGCCGACGCCGGCGTGAACATCGTCATCATCGGCGGCGGCGCCACCGGCGTCGAACTGGCGGCCGAATTGCGCGAAGCCAGCTCGGCTTATGCGCAATATGATTTTCACCACTTGCAGGCCCTCAGGGATGTCCGCATCACCTTGCTCGAAGGCGCGCCGCGCATCCTGGCCCCGCTGCCGGAAAAGGTGTCCGAAGCGGCGCTCAAGCTGCTGCACGAGCGCGGCATCACGGTCGCCACCGAAACCAAGGTGACGGCGATCGACCATGATTGCGTCAGCACCGCCGCCGGTATCGTGTATCCGGCCGATATCTGCGTCTGGGCGGCCGGCATCAAGGCGCCGGAATTGCTGTCGCAACTGGGCTTGCCGACCAACCGCGCCGGCCAGGTCGAAGTCGACGGCAAGCTGGCCGTCAAGGGCCTGGCGAATGTGTATGCGCTGGGCGATTGCGCCGCCTGCCAGGATGTCGACGGCAAGCTGGTGCCGCCGCGCGCCCAGGCCGCGCACCAGCAGGCCGACTATCTGCTCAAGACCTTCGCCCTGCAGGCAGCGGGCAAGCCGGCGCAAACGAAACCGTATGTGTACCGCGATTACGGTTCGCTGGTGTCGTTCGGCCAGACCACCACGGTCGGCAGCTTGATGGGCTCGCTCAAGGGCTTGAGCTGGTTCGTCGAGGGTTTTATCGCGCGCATGATGTATATCGGCTTGCACCTGATGCATCACCGGGCCGTGCTCGGCCTGGTGCGCACCGGCGTGCTGGCGTTGGCGCGTTTCTTGATCAAGCGCACCACGCCGGTGGTCAAATTGCATTAATTCGGACTGCCGTCGCGGCAGCGCCGGTCGGATGCGGCCTTATGCCACGCGCGGCAGCGTCGCTGTCAGCGTGGCGCCGCCTTGCGTGTTTTTTTCCAGGACCAAGGTCCCGCCCAGGTAGGCGACGCGTTCGCGCACCGTGCGCAAGCCGTGTTTCGCCTGGCCATGGCCGGCCTGGGGATCGCGCAAGCCGACGCCATTGTCTTTTACCGTCAGCATCAGCGCTTCGTCATTGTCGTCGACGATGATGTCGACTGCGCTCGCCTGCGCATGCGCGGCGATGTTGCGCAAGGCTTCTTCCAGCGTGCGCAAGAGCGCCACGCCATAGCTGCGCGGGCAGCTCAGTTCGTCTTCCGGCAGGCTGCAGCGCACCGTGATGCCGTGCTGCTCGCTGAATTGCGCCGCCAGTTCGCTCAGCGCGACCGTGACGCCCAAAAATTCCAGTTTGTCGTTCCACAGCTTCAACTGCATTTGCCGGTTGGTTTCAATCAGGTTCATCAGCAATTGCTTCATTTGCGCTGCGCGGTCGAGCACGGCTTTATCTTGCGGCAACTTTTGCGCGAGCAGCGATAAATGCATCGTCAGCGCCGTCAGCGAAGAACCCAGGCTGTCGTGCAACTGGCGCGACAGGGCGCGCCGTTCCTCATCCCAGCTGGCGCTGACATGCCCCAGCAGTTCGCTGAGATCGGCCACCCTCAGCGCATCGCTCGACGCCGGTGCTGTGATGTGCTCGGGGTTTTGCTGTGCTGACATAGGCTTTGCGATAGTGAAATGAGGGAAGGCCGGGTTTACGTTTGGATAATACCCGATGAATGAGGATCATGGCGCACTCCCGGACCGGCCTGCCGTCGCCGGACGCTATTGCCTGATTTCGGCGCCGGCGCAGCTCTCGATGGCTTGCATCAGGTGCTCGATATCCACCGGCTTGACCAAGTGCAAGTCGAAACCGGCGTCCAGCACGCGCAGCTTGTCTTCGGCCAGTCCGTAGCCGGTCAGGGCGATCAGGTGGATGTCGCGGGTGCGGGCGTCGGCGCGCATGCGCCGCGCCACTTCGTAGCCGTCGATGCCGGGCAAGCCGATATCCACCAGCGCCAGGTCGGGCAGGAACTCGGCCGCCAATTGCAAGCCCTGCAAGCCGTCGGATGCATGCCGCACTTCGTAGCCATAACAACTGAGCATCATCGACATCATTTCGCGGCCGTCTTCATTGTCTTCGATCAGCAGCAGGCTGGGCTTGCCTCCGCGCGGCGACTGCACCGGCGCGGCGGCCGCGGCCGGCACGTACTCGCTGCGCGGCAGGCGGATGGTGAAGACGCTACCCTTGTTGGGACCGTCGCTGTGGGCGCTGACGCTGCCGCCGTGCAACTCGGCCAGGCGGCGCACCAGCGACAGGCCGATGCCCAGCCCGCCCTGGGCGCGGTCGATGGTGCTGGTGCCCTGGACAAAAACGTCGAATACGTGCGGCAGCAATTCGGCGGCGATGCCGACGCCGGAATCGCGCACGGTCAGCACGATTTCCCGGTCTTCGCTGTGGATGCCGATGTCGATGGCGCCGCCCGGCATGGTGTATTTCAAGGCGTTGTCGATCAGGTTGCTGGCGATTTGCTCGATGCGGGTCGGGTCGCCGTCGACCCAGCCGGGCGTCACGTCCAGCGTCAGCGCGTAATCGGCGATGCGGCCCGTGGTGCGGAAAGTGTCGATGCAGGTGGCCAGCAGGACCGACATGTCCAGCGGCTGCTTGCTGAGCAGTATCTTGCCCGACAGCGCACGGCTGAGGTCGAGCAAGTCGTCGACGATGCGGCTCAGGTGGCGGCTCTGGCGCTGGATGATGGCGCGCGCGCGCGCCACGCCGTCGGCCGACACGCCGGGCAGGCCGATCAGCGCAGCGGCGCTGCTGATGGCGCTGAGCGGGTTGCGCAATTCATGGCCCAGCATGGCGAGGAATTCATCCTTCGCGTGATTTTGCCGCTCGGCCACCTTGCGCTCTTCGATTTCGCGCGTCAGGCGCTTGTTGGTGGCGGTCAGTTCGGTGGTGCGCTGGCTCAGCTGGCGCGCCTGTTTCTTTAACTCTTCATTCTTGGTCGCCAGCGCCACGAAGACCGACACCTTGGCGTACAGGATTTGCGGAATCACCGGCGTGAACAGAAAATCGACGGCGCCTTTTTGGTAAGCCTTGAGGCGGTCGATTTCATCGGCCAGGAAGGCGGTGACGAAAATGATGGGAATGTCGGCCGAGCGGGCGCGCTGGTGGATCGCCTCGGCCGTCTCGAAACCGTCCATGCCGGGCATGTTCACGTCGAGCAGGATCACGGCGAAATCGTGCAGCAAAACGTGGCGCAAGCCTTCCTGTCCGGAACGCGCCGCGATCACCTCGTAGTTTTCCTGCTCGGCCCATTGCGCCAGCAAATGCGTCAGCGCAAACAGGCTGTTGGCGTCGTCATTGACTACAAGAATTTTTGGCTTGTCGATTTTAGGCACTTGATTCCTGCACAGCGATTGCGAAATAAATTTTGTTGATTATTGCGGGAAACAGGGTAACAGGGTGGCGTTATGCTACGTGCGCTCGAGGTACATCAAATCCAGGTATTGCTTCATTATCGAACCTTTGCCGGCGACGCTACGTCCATGACGAGCTAAAAAAAGTTCCGAAATTACCTTCCTGATCATATCAATTGCATTTCTGAAAGTCAAAATCCGCTCAAGCGTGCGCGGGCGGCCGATAGTCGGCGAGCGTTCGCCTTCGCACATACGTGTGAGCGGCGGCATGACATATTGTGATCGTATCCATTACCAACGCTAAGGACAAACCATGAATATCCATACCATCGTAGAACAGGAGCATGTCGGAAAATGCTTCAAGGAATTGGCCGACGCGCCCGTCAGCGCCCTGAAAGGCGTCAGCCCCAGCGCCGCGCAATCCTTGAAGACCGAGTTCGGCGTGGTCAGCGTGCGCGACCTGGCCAACTTGCATTTCGTCAAATGGGCCAGCGCGCTGACCATCCTGGCCGACGAGGAAGCCATGACCGACGAGCAAAAGGCCAAGGACGTGCTGCTCGACGACGCGGTCGAAATGACTTTCCCGGCCAGCGACCCGATCTCGGTCGACGTCGGCATCACCCGCATTGAAGTGGCGCCGGAAAAGGTCGACGCCCACACCGATCACCAGCATGCCGGCAAGCACGAGGTGACGACTGAAGAGACGGCGAAAAGCGCCTGAAAAAAAAGCCGGCGTATGCCGGCGCCACCATCATGCCATCGGCCGGCCGCTCAGGCGATCGATGGCATGATGCATATGAGCATGTGTTTCGCCGCTGTATCCGCCGGCGCCGATGGTGAGCAGACCCGGTTCTTGCCCGAGCGCTTGGCTTCGTACAGGGCGCTGTCGGCTGCCTTGATCAAGGCTTCGACGTTATCGGCGTCGTCGGGGAAGAGGGCGATGCCGATGCTGGTCGACAGCTTCAGCGTCAAATCGTTGATGAAATACGGTTCCGAGACGATTTCCACCAGCTTCGACGCCGGCTCTTGCGCGTCATGCAAGCTCGATACGCTACCCAGCAAGATGATGAATTCATCGCCGCCGACGCGCGCCACCGTGTCTTCCTTGCGCGAAGAGCCGACCAGGCGTCCCGCCACCATTTTCAGTATCTCGTCGCCATATGCATGGCCATAGGTATCGTTGATATTCTTGAAGCCATCGAGATCGAGATACATGACGGCGGCCTTGCCGTGATTGCGGGCGGCGTGTTGCAGCGTGGTTCCGATACGGTCTTCCAGCAGGCGCCGGTTGGGCAAGCCGGTCAGCGGATCGTGCAGCGCCAGTTCCTGCTGCTGCTTGCTGTACTGCGCCAGTTCCTTGTATAGCAGGCGCACTTCCAGCATGTTGTGGATGCGTTTGTGTACTTCCAGCAAGTCGAACGGCTTGCTGATGAAATCGCGCGCACCGGCTTCCAGCGCGGCGATCTTGAAACTCGGCTGCGCCGTCAGCGCCAGCACAGGCAAATAACCGCCTTGCTCGATTTCCTTCAAGCCCTTCATGACCTGGAAACCGTTCAGCTCGGGCATTTGCAAATCCAGCAAGATCAGGTCGTAGCAATGTTCGCGGTGCAGCGGGCAGACCTCGCCCGGCATCATGGTCGCGGTCACGTCGGTATAGCCGGCGTCGCGCAGGATTTCCAGCATCAAGTCGACATTGTCGGCGCAATCGTCCACCACCAGGATTTTTGCATTCAGAATTTCATCTCGGCTTGGCATAGTGGTCTCAGTTGATGCAAAAACACGCTGCCGCCAAGGGCTGAGAGCGCATCAGAAAATAATAACGCGGCGCAGGAATCTTCGGCGCACGGGACATGGGTGCCGCTGTCAACCAATGTTGCGGTGCAGAAAAACATGGTCGTGCTGTCTTTTACGCTAGCTTACTTTGAAGTTTAGCAAAGGGATACGAAGTTGCTTGTAGGACAGAGCCGCGTGCAAAAGTAGGAGCACGGAACTATTCCGACCCTCATCTACCAGCGTTAGCGGCAAGTGGCTGCCGCCTTAAGGCAAGGGCACCGCAAGTGAATGCCGCCTTAAATAAGCCCCGAATCCGTGGTCAAGCGTCCGCGGTCATCAGCGACAAGGCGTTCGGGATGGCGTGGCCGGCCGCGGTATTGTCGAAAATGCACCATGCCGCATGACCCGCTTCTCGGGTTTCGGCCAGCTTTTGAGCAAGCTCAAGAATATACTCTTTATTATAGGAAGAGTAATACACCTTTGGCGCACCATGCAGGCGCAGATAGACCGCCGCCGCCGTCGGCACGTGCGGACCGGGCTGGCCCGCCGGCGGATCGGCGATGACGCGGCTGATGCTGTTTTTCCGTAACAATTCGCCGGCCTCGGCGCCGAACCAGCTGGGGTGGCGCGCTTCGCAAGCCAGCATGCAGGAAAAATTGTCGTTCAGTGCTGCAAAGAAATCGGCAGCGATGGCCGGGCCGAATTGCAGGCTGGGCGGCAGTTGCACCAGCACGCAGCCGAGTTTGCCGCCCAGTTCGCCGACCTCGCCGGCGAACTGGCGCAGCAAGGCACCGGCTCCCGCCAGGCGCTGCTGATGGCTGATACTGCGCGGCAGCTTGACGGCGAAGCGGAAGGCTGGCGGCACGCTGCCGGCCCAGCGCGCATACGTCGCCGGCCGGTGCGGACGGTAAAACGAGGAATTGATTTCGACCGCATTGAAGCGGGCCGCATAACGCTGCAAATGGCTGCCTTCGGCGGGGAAGCGGGCGGACGCTTCCTTCGGGATGGCCCAGCCGGCGCAGCCGATCAGCGCCGCCGGACCCGGCAATTGCGCCGCTTCGCACCTCCTGTCAGTGCCGCTCATTCCTGGCCAGGTTCGCCACCGTGGCGATCAGCTGCGACGGTTCCACCGGTTTCGCGATGTGGGCGAGGAAACCGCTGTCGAGCGCACGCTTGCGGTCGTCCGAGCGGGCGAAGGCGGTCAGCGCCACGGCCGGCAAGTCGCCACCCTTGGCCGGCCCGAGCGCGCGTATCAAGGTCAGCAATTCGAAGCCGTCGATGTCCGGCATGCCGATGTCGCTGACCAGCACATCCGGATGTTCGGTCAGCAACAGTTGCAGCGCCTGGGCGGCCGAGCCCGCCGTACAGACTTCGGCCTGGCAATCGTTGAGGATGCGCTTGATCAAATTGCGCGCGTCGGCCTCATCGTCGACCACCAGCACCTTCATGCCGGACAGGTCGCGCAGCGTCATGTCGCCGGCCAGCGGCGGCGCCGCGGGCGCCTGCTGTGGCGCCGGCCGCAACGGGGAAGCGCCCTGCGCTTGCGCCAGCGGCAATTGCACCGTGAAGCAGGCGCCGCGTCCTTCGCCGGCGCTGGCCGCGCGCACCGTGCCGCCATGCTGTTCCACCAATTGCTTGACGATCGCCAGGCCCAGGCCCAGGCCGCCATGCTTGCGCGTGGTGGAGGCGTCGGCCTGGCGGAAACGTTCGAATACATGGGCCAGGAATTCGGCCTTGATGCCGATGCCGTTGTCGCGGATCGCGATCTCGACCTGGTCGTCGACGCGGTGCGCGCTGAGCTTGACGGTGCCGTCCCTGGGCGTGAATTTCAGCGCGTTCGACAGCAGGTTCCAAAACACTTGCTGCAAGCGGCTGGGGTCGCCCGCGATCAAGCCGGCGTCCGGGGCGATGTCGCGTTCCAGGCGGATATTCTTGACTTCGGCGGCCGGGCGCAGCGCCTCGATGGCGGCGTCGATGACGCTGGCCGGCGTCATGCTCTGCATTTCCAGCAAGACCTTGCCGGAAGTAATGCGGCTCATGTCGAGCAAGTCTTCGATCAGTTGCGCCTGTGCCCTGGCGTTGCGCTCGATGGTTTGCAGGCCGCGGTGCAGGTCGGCTTCGTCGCGCGTGCCGCGGCGCAATACCTGGGCCCAGCCGAGGATGGCCGACAGCGGCGTGCGCAGCTCGTGCGACAGGGTGGCCAGGAATTCATCCTTCATCTGGCTGGTGCGCTCGGCCTCTTCGCGGGCGCTGCGCTCGCTGTCGAGCAAGATCTTGCGCTCCTCGGCCGCCTGCTGGGCCGCCTCGTACATGCGGGTGTTGTCGATGGCGATGGCGGCCTGGGCCGCGATGCTGCCGACGATGCGTTCGGTGCGCGCCGTGAAGATGCCCGGTTCGGGGTGGCCGAACAGCAGGCAGCCGATGACTTCACCGGAGCGCGAGATCACCGGCACCGCCATATAGCTGCGCACCGGCGGATGGCCGGGCGGCATGCAGAAATAAGGCATGTTGCGGCCGTAGTGCGGATCGTCGCACACGTCGTCGAGGCGGATCGGCCCCTCGCCGCGCTGGCTTGGACCCAGCAAGTCGGTGGCGCGCGGTTCGTCGAAATGGGCGAATTGCTCCAGCGCCGCGCCCGACAGCGTGTGCCGGTTCAAGACTGCGCCGTCGGGCCCGGTGCCGCTATAGAAAAAGGCGCCGTAGCGGGCGCCGCTGATGCCGGTGGCGGCGTCCGTCACTTCCTGCAGCAGCGTGCGCAGGTCGAGGGTGGAGGCGAGGGCGGTGCCTGTGCTGTTCAGCAATTCCAGTACCTTGGTTTCGTCGCGCAGCGCTTCCTGGGCGCGCTTGACCTGGTCGACGTCGGTACTGGTGCCGAACCAGCGCAGCAGCCGGCCACCGCTGTCGCGCACCGGATTGGCGCGCGTCAGGAACCAGCGGAACTGGCCGTCGGCGCCGAGGATCGGGAATTCCATCTCGAACGGGTGGCCGCTACGCAGCGATTCCTGCCAGCGCAGCATGATTTGCGGGATGCATTCGGGGTCGTAGACGGTTTGCCAGCCCTTGCCGGCGACCTGTTCCGGCGTGGTGCCGGTGTATTGGTACCAGCGCTCGTTATACCAGGTCACGGTGCCGTCGAAATGGGCGATCCAGGCCAGTTGCGGAATGGCGTTGGCCAGCGCGCGCAATTCTTCCTCGCTCTGGCGCAGCGTATCTTCGGCCGCCTTGCGCACGGTGATGTCCTGTACCACTCCGGTCATGCCTTGCAGGCTGAGGTCGGCGCCATAATTGCCTTCGCC
Organism: Janthinobacterium sp.; assembly: GCA_036009485.1. Classification (GTDB taxonomy): domain Bacteria; phylum Pseudomonadota; class Gammaproteobacteria; order Burkholderiales; family Burkholderiaceae_D; genus Janthinobacterium. Next base: position 13,188 of record DASYLQ010000443.1, on the reverse strand, counting down.
GATGATGGATAGCCAGCGCCATTCGCCGTCGCTGCGCTGGACGCGGCACTCGATGGCGTAGTTGGCGCGTGTCGAGCACGCCAGCAGGAGGCGGCTGTGCGCCGCCTGGCCTTCCTCGTCGAGCAGGCGCGCGCGCAATGCGCTCCAGCTGACCGGCGTGTCGGCAAGCACCTCGAAAATTCCGGCGGCGCGCCAGCCCAGCGTCACCAGATCGGTGGCCGCATCCCAGCTCCAGTCGCCCAGCTGGCCGGCCGACAGCGCCACCCGGAGCCGCTTGGCGCCGTCGCTCAGCGCCCGCTCGTTGTTCTTGCGCTGGGTGATGTCCTGGATATAACTGGTCAAGCCTTCGCTGGAGGGATAGGCGCGCACTTCCAGCCAGCGCTTGAGCGGCAGGTAATATAACTCGAAGCCGACGGTGTCCTGGCATTCCATCGCATAGCGGTATCGGGCCTCGAGGACGGTGCCGCGCAATTCGGGGAATTCTTCCCACAGGTTCTTGCCGATCAGATTGTCGCCATCCTTGCAGTCGGGGCGGATGATATTGGCTGCGCGGGCATTGATATACGTGATGTGCCAGCTCTTGTCGAGCACGGTGAAGCCGTCGGTAATGCTTTCGAGCACGTTGCTCATGCGCTCGTTGGAGCGCCGCAGCGCTTCGCGGGCCTCGTTGATTTCCTGTTCGGCCTGGTGGCGCGCCAGCAGCACGCTATTGGCGTTGCGCATGGCGGCGGAATGGACCAGCATTTCTTCGTCGCGGTCGTGTTTGGCCATCACCGGCCTCCCTGGCGGACGGATCGCAAGGACAAGCGATAGCCGGACGCCGCTGACCCGATCGGAAAAATCAGGAAAGGGAGAGGAATAATCTGGCCACGGGGCTCTGTTGGGAGAATCATGTTTGCTTCAAAGCCGACATTGATCGTTTCAGCAAAGACGTCGATCGGAACGGGCTTGCCTTGGCTGAATCGTACTTAGCCATTGTAGCGCCATCGCGTGCATTTCCTTCGTACCATTGTCGGGGTGGATTGTCAGATTACACGCCGTCTTTTTGTAGTTGCAGGCTGATGTTGTCCAGGGCTTTTTTCAGATCGTCGAGCTCATAAGGTTTTTGCAGCGACACGGCGGAGAATTCCAGGCTGCGCGTCAGCGTTTCGTCATAGCCCGTGGCGAACAGGATCTTCAAGCCGGGCTGGCGGCGCAGCGCGACCCGGGCCAGCTCGACGCCGGACATGCCGGGCAAGCCCACGTCGGTAAACAACAGGTCGAAATGGCTGCTGGCCAGCCTGACGGCCGCGCTTTCGCCGTCGGCCGCCGCCTGCACCTGATGGCCGAAGGCGCGCAGCATTTCGCAGACCAGGTATTGGGAATCCAGATTATCTTCCACCACCAGCACTTGCAGGGCGCGGGAGGGAAACGCCGCGGGGGCGTCGGCCGCGGGCGGCATGGCGCTGGGCGCCAGCGAGCACAGCACGCCGCGCACCAGGGCCGACTCGTCGCGCACCGGCGTGTAATACAAGTCCAGCGTCCGGTACTCCTGGGCGCCGTCTCGCCACAAGGGCAACTCGCAGTTGCGCAAAGATGAGGGGGTGCCCTTCCAGGCGGCGTCCAGCGCGGCGCCATTCCAGCTCCAGACGACCGGCCGCAACGCCGGCACCTTGCCGCCAGGCGCCTGCCATTGCTGGGCTCCCATCAGTCCGGCATACGCTTCGTTGAACAGCATCACCTGATCCGGTCCCCACATCAGCACGCAGGCCAGCGGCGAATTCAGCATGATGTCCAGCGTCAGGCGCAGACAGGGCGGCCACGCGGCCTGTGCTCCCAGCGCCGGCGTCGACCAGCCGGGAGCGAGCGCGCCGATGGCCGAAGAGGCAAACGGGACCGTGTCGGGGCCATTGCATAGGGCTTGTTGCGCTTGATGCTTATCCAAGATCCGGCCTTCCTGGTAGATGAGATCGCAAATGTGCGTGAATCGTACACCATTAGGCGGAATCGGCGTAACCAAAAGTGAAGGTTATTGCAAGCAGAAACAAGGACTGGAACTGGAGGGAATTTGCTGCAATGCCGTGCAAACGAAGGGGGCTCGAAAAGCCGTAGCGAGCAAAAAAAAAGCCCGCTGTTGAAAGCGGGCTGAATCTATTTTCTTGGAGGAGAATAGAGGAGACAGGTGAATGATGCTGCGCCGCAGAATATAAATCTAATTTATCTTTATGATGAGAGAAATAGGAATCGTGAATAATGCCTTGCGGGATGTCAAACAAACTGTTTGTGGCTTGTCATTGAATGGTAAATTTTTCATGACCGCTGCGGTCCCGGCGACAACGCCATCGTCACGGCGGCGGATGCCTGGTGGACCAGGTTTATCGGTATCGGCGGAAAATCTTTGGATCAGGCTGGACAAAGCTTGGCGATGTCCCTATAATCTCGCTTCTTTCGGGGGCAAGCCCTCGAGTCTCTTGAAGTCGGTCGTCTTAGGCGGCCGGTGGAAAGGGCGAAAAGCGCAGGCTTTTCGATATGGAAAGAGGCTTGGTGTTGTGCTGTTGCGGCAAAATCAGGCAAGGCGATGTTGAAAAAGTCTACCTTTCCAAAACGAAACGGCTACGTTATAATATCGCTTTCGCGGCTGTAGCTCAGTTGGATAGAGTACTTGGCTACGAACCAAGGGGTCGTGGGTTCAATTCCTGCCAGCCGCACCAAAAACTGTTGTAAAAAAAGGCCTGGAAGCCGCAAGCTTCCAGGCCTTTTTTCTTGCGTCCTCCAACTTGCGCGGGCATATTTTTCAGTTCGGACGCCCTTGGCGATTCTGCAAAGTCCTGCTATAATCTTGTCTTTCGCGGCTGTAGCTCAGTTGGATAGAGTACTTGGCTACGAACCAAGGGGTCGTGGGTTCAATTCCTGCCAGCCGCACCAAAACACTGTAGTAAGAAACGGTAGTAAATCAAGGACTTAGAGGCCGCAATCCTCTAAGTCCTTTTTCTTTGCGCGGCCGCTTCTTGCGTCTGCCGTCGCGCCGCCGTTTCAAGCCCTTCCCGTGCCGGCGGCCGGCCCATATTGCCCTTGGCATTTGCCGGCAAATACAGGATCATGGGCGCACACACCAAGGGGAGCCAGTGCATGACCACTATTACCTGCATCGAGGATTTGCGCGTCCTGGCGCAAAAGCGGGTGCCGCGCATGTTTTACGATTACGCCGACTCGGGTTCCTGGACCGAGTCGACCTACCGCGCCAATAGCGCCGATTTCAGCAAGATCAAGTTCCGCCAGCGTATCGCCGTCAACCTGGAAAACCGTTCGCTGCAAACCACGATGGCCGGCCAGACCGTGTCGATGCCGGTGGCGCTGGCGCCGACCGGACTGACCGGCATGCAGCACGCCGACGGCGAAATCCTGGCGGCGCGCGCGGCGCACAAATTCGGCGTGCCGTTCACGCTGTCGACGATGAGCATCTGCTCGATCGAAGACGTGGCCAAGGGTAGCGGCCAGCCATTCTGGTTCCAGTTGTACGTGATGAAGGACCGCGGCTTCATCGAGCGCCTGATCGACCGCGCCAAGGCGGCCAATTGCTCGGCCCTGGTGCTGACCTTCGACCTGCAGGTGCTGGGCCAGCGCCACAAGGATATCCGCAACGGCCTGTCGGCGCCGCCGAAACCGACCATCGCCAACCTGATCAACCTGATGACCAAGCCGCGCTGGTGCATGGGCATGCTGGGCACGCCGCGCCGCGGCTTCGGCAATATCGTCGGCCACACCACCGGGGTGGCCGACGTGACGTCGCTGTCGTCGTGGATCGGTTCGCAGTTCGACCTGAGCCTGTCCTGGGCCGACATCGAGTGGGTCAAGAAGCGCTGGGGCGGCAAGCTGATCCTCAAGGGCATCATGGATCCGGAAGACGCCCGCCTGGCGGTGGCCAGCGGCGCCGATGCGCTGATCGTTTCCAACCACGGCGGCCGCCAGCTGGACGGCGCCGAGTCGTCGATCGCGGCGCTGCCGGCCATCGTCGACGCGGTCGGTTCGCAGATCGAGATCCATATGGACGGCGGCGTGCGTTCCGGCCAGGACGTGATCAAGGCGGTGGCGCTGGGCGCCAGGGGCGTGTATATCGGCCGCTCATTCCTGTGGGGGCTGGGCGCCATGGGCGAGGCCGGCGTCACCAAGGCGCTGGACATCATCCGCAACGAGGCCGACCTGACGATGGCGTTTTGCGGTCTGCGCGACATCCAGGACGTGGATAAAAAAATCCTGTTGCCGGGCACGTTTTAAAACTCAGCTCACCACGTTTCTCGGCTGGCCGGCGACGAAGGCTTCGATATTGTCGATCAACTGGTCGGCCAGCGCCTGCATCGCCTGGCTGCTGGCCCAGGCCACGTGCGGTGTCAGGATGAAGTTCGGCAGGCGCAGGTCGAGCAGCACATTGCCCGCCGCCGGCGGTTCGGCCGTCAGCACGTCGAAGCCGGCGCCGGCGATCACCCCCGCCTGCAGCGCCGCCGCCAGCGCCGCCTCGTCCACCAGGCCGCCGCGCGCGGTATTGATCAACAGTGCCGACGGTTTCATGCGCGCCAACTGCTCCTTGCCCAGCATGTGGCGCGTCTGGTCGTTCAGCGGCAGATGCAGGCTCAGGACGTCCGAGGTGGCCAGCAATTCGTCCAGCGCGACATTTTCGACGCCGTCTTCATGGACCGGGGTGCGGGTATAGACGCAGACGCGCATGCCGAAGGCCCGTCCCAGCCGCGCCACGGCCTGGCCCAGCGCGCCATATCCGGCCAGGCCGAGGCGGCTGCCGGCCAGGTCCTTGATCGGGTGGTCCAGCAGGCAGAAACGCTGCGCCTGCTGCCAGCGCCCGGCTTCGACGTCGGCGCGGTAAGCCAGCAGGTTGCGGCGCAGCGCCAGGATCAGCGCAAACACATGTTCCGGCAGCGAGGAGCCGGCGTAGTTGCGGATGTTGGAGACGACGATGCCGCGCTCGCGGCAAGCCTGCAGGTCGACGATGTCGGTGCCGGTGGCGGCCACCGCGATCATCTTCAGCGCCGGCAGCCGCGCCAGGTCGGCCGCCCGCAGCGGCACCTTGTTGGTGACGGCGATCGTCGCTTCCCGCAGGCGGCCGGCGGCGTCGGCCGCGGCGGTGGCGGGGTATTCCTGCCAGGTATGGGAAAAAGCCGGTTCGCGCACCCGGGCTATCAGGCTGTCGCGGTCGAGGAAGACGATGTTGTGCGGGCTGGTCATGTGCATATTCCTGTTCATGGGGCTGCCTGTAACGGCGTTGAGGCGCGCGGCGGCGCGGTTTTCATCTGCATGCCGGGATGGTCGGCGAACAGTTCGGCTATCCATTCTACAAAAACCCGGACCTTGGCCGACAAATGCCGGTTTTGCGGGTACACGGCGTGGACCGGCATCGGGTCGGTCGTCCAGTCCTGCAGCAGCAGTTCAAAGCTGCCGTCGCTCAGGTAGGGTTCGAGCATGAATTCGGCCATCTGCAGCACGCCGAGGCCGGCCTGGCCGGCGCTGACATAGGCGTTCGAATCGTTGACGGCGAGGTGGCCGGGCATGACCACCTGTATCCGCTCGCCGCCGCGGTTGAAGTCCCACTCGAACATCTTGCCGGTCTTGGCCGAGAAAAAATTCACGCAGCGGTGCCGGGCCAGCTCTTGCGGATGGCCCGGCCGGCCATGGCGGGCGATGTAGGCGGGCGAGGCGCAGGTGAAGAAATTGATGATGCCGACGCGGCGCGCGATCAGGCTGGAGTCGTTCAGGACGCCGCCGCGCACGGCGCAATCGACGCCTTCCTCGATCAGGTCGACCGGGCGGTCGCTGCAGCCGAGTTCCAGGGTGATGTCGGGATAGCGCTCGAAAAAGCCGGGCAGGGCGGGAATGATGACGGTGCGCGCCAGGCTGGTCGGCGCATCCACGCGCAAGCGTCCGCTCGGACTGAGGCGGGTGCGCGACAGCGATTCCTCGGCTTCGCGCACGTCCGAGAGGATGCGCAGGCAGCGCTCGTAATAGGCGGCGCCGTCGGCCGTCACGCTGACCTGGCGCGTGGTGCGGTTCAGCAGCTTGACCGCCAGCGCCGCCTCCAGCGACTGGATCAGGGTCGACACGGTGGCCTTGGGCAGTTGCATCAGGTCGGCCGCGCGCGTAAAGCCGCCGGCATCGACGACTTGCACAAAGACTTCCATTGCTTGCAGTTTATTCATTTCACTTTCCCATTGTTCGGGATTCTGAACAATCAATTCGACATTGCCCTATTTATCAGATTGTAGAACAAGTCTATCATTTGTTGTACTGCGGCATTAACTGCAGTATTGAAGTGATCAGGAGAAAGATATGGACCATCGTGATGGAATCTTTGCAATCGTAGCTCTGTTATTGAGCTCGCTTGCTTTGGCCGCAGTGTTGTTCACCGATGAATACCAGCGGGCCGCGGGCGCGGAGGCGCACGGCTATGCCGCGCTGGAGCGCCAGGTGTCCGGCGATGCGCCCATGCTGTGCCTGAACGATGTCGTGCAACAGGCGGGCGCGGTTGGCGCATCGGCCTCTGTCCACAAGCCGGTGCTGCAATGAGCGCCATGGTGCCCGAGGCGCAACTGAAGGTGCGCGATATCGAAGTCGGCGGCGCCGAAAGCGCCCTGGCCGCGCGCATCTATGCGGCCGGGGTGCCGGGCGTGAAGCTGGACAGCCTGATCGTTTATTTCCACGGCGGCGGTTTCGTCGCCGGCGACGTCGAGGATTCCGACGTTTTTCTGCGCAAGCTGGTCGAGGGCAGTCCTGAACAGATTGTCCTGGCCACCAATTACACCCTGGCCACCGTGCGCCCATTTCCCGCCGCCGTCGAGGATGCGCATGCGGTGCTGCTGTGGGCGAAAAAGAACAAGGCCAAACTGGGTTGGAGCGGCAAGCAACTGATGGTGGGCGGCATCGAGGCCGGCGCCAATCTGGCCGCCGTCTGCAGCCTGATGTCGCGCGACCGCGGCGGCCCGGCCCTGGCCGGGCAAATCCTGATCATGCCGATGCTCGATCCCGGCCTGACCACCTGCTCGATGCGCGAATTGCCGAACTGTCCGCAGGCGGCGAGCGTGGCGAACGCCTGCGCCGCCGGCTACCGCGGCTATCTGCCGAATGCCTCCGACCGCACCCACCCGTACGCATCGCCATTGCAGTCCAGCCGTTTGAAGAACCTGCCGCCGGCGCTGATCCTGTCCTGCCAGGACGATCCATTGCGCGACGAGGCTGAACAATACGGCGCCAAGCTGATTGGCTGCGGCATCAAGACCACCGTCGCGCGCATGGCGGCGCCGCCGCCGGACGAGTTGGGCCACCGCGACGAATATGCCTGTCACGGCTATGCGCTCGGTGAAATCGCTGCCTTCATCGCGGCACTCAAGCCGCAGCCTCCCGCCTGAGGCCTTTTTCTACCCATTGCATCACCACGCGCCGCGGCGGGCGCGTGCATCCGCACCGCTGAACAATAAGACTGGTTCCATTGCCGCGCCTGAAATATTTATATTTTCATACATAAGGAAATAACATGAAAAACGTCCAAACTTTGACATCGCTGGCACGGCCGCTGGTGGCCGCCCTGGCACTTGCGGGCTTGGCGGCGTTCAGCCTGTCCGGCTGCGATTCGTCCACCAGCAAGGCGGCCGAAGCGCCGGCCGCCGGCGGCGGTGCGCCGATTTCGGCCGCCGCGGTGATCGAGAAGCAGATCACCGAGACCCAGGAATTCTCCGGCCGCATGGAAGCGGTCGAGCACGTCCAGGTGCGCGCCCGCGTCGGCGGCTACATCACTTCGGTGAACTTCAAGCCCGGCAGCGAAATCAGGAAAGGCCAGGTCTTGTTCGTCATCGACCCGCGTCCCTACCAGGCCGAGTTGAGCCGCGCCGAAGCCGCCGCCGCCGCCGCCCGGGCGAAAGCCGATCTGGCCAGGATCCAGCTCAACCGCGCCGAAAAACTGCTCGGCGAAAAAGCCATCGCCCAGCGCGAACTGGATGAGAATTCGTCCGGCTTCAAGCAGCTCGACGCCGAAGCCCGCGCCGCCCAGGCCCAGTATGAAACGGCGAAGCTGAACCTGGACTACACCCAGGTGACTTCGCCGATCGACGGCCGCGTCGGCAAGGCCGAGATCACCATCGGCAACCTGATCGACACCAGCGCCGTCCTCACTTCCGTGGTGTCGGACGACCGCATCTACGCCAGCTTCGACGGCGACGAAGACACTTACCTGCGCGTCGGCGCGCTGGCGCACAGGGGCGTGGCGGTGAACGTCAAGGTCGGCCTGGCCAACGAAACCGGCTTCCCGCATGAGGGCAAGCTGGAATTCGTCGACAACCAGCTCGATCCGCAGACCGGCGCGGTGCGCATGCGCGCCGTCTTCGCGAATGCCGACAACCTGCTGGTGCCCGGCCTGTTCGCCCGCGTCCAGCTGCAAGGCGGCAACGGCGCCAGCGAGGAGACCAAGGCTCTGCTGATCAACGACCGCGCCGTCGGCACCGACCAGAACCGCAAGTTCGTCTACGTCCTCGGCGCCGACAACAAGGCCGAATACCGCGCCGTCACGCTGGGCGCCCAGGCCGACGGCTTGCGCGTGGTGCGCAGCGGCTTGAAGGTCGGCGAAAAGATCGTCGTCAACGGCTTGCAGCGCGTGCACCCGGGCGCGCCGCTGGCGCCGCAGATCGTCGCCATGGACGTCGATCCCGATGCGGCGGCCGCCGCCGACAAAAAGCCGGAAACCAAGCCGGCGGATAAAAAAGACGCCAAGGTAGCCGCGGCGGCTATCCCAGTTAAGGAATAAACATCATGAATTTTTCACGCTTCTTTGTCGACAAGCCGATCTTCGCGGCCGTCTTGTCGATCATTATTTTCGTCGCCGGCCTGATCTCGATTTTCAAGCTGCCGATCTCGGAATATCCCGACGTCGTGCCGCCGTCGGTGGTGGTGCGCGCCCAATACCCGGGCGCCAACCCGAAAGTCATCGCCGAAACCGTCGCCGCCCCGCTCGAGGAGCAGATCAACGGCGTCGAGAACATGCTCTACATGTCCTCGCAAAACACCTCGGACGGCTCGATGATGCTGACCGTGACCTTCAAGATCGGCACCGACGTCGAGCAGGCCGAGACCCAGGTGCAGAACCGCGTCCAGCGCGCCTTGCCGCGCCTGCCGGACGAAGTGCGCCAGATCGGCGTCACCGCGGTCAAGTCCTCGCCCAACCTGACCCTGGTGGTGCATCTGGTGTCGCCGACCGGCCGCTATGACGACCTGTACCTGCGCAATTACGCGGTGCTCAACGTCAAGGACCAACTGGCCCGCATCCAGGGCATGGGCGACGTCCAGATCTTCGGTTCCGGCGACTACGCGATGCGCGTCTGGCTCGATCCGCAGAAAGTGGCGGCGCGCGGCATGACGGCCAACGACGTCGCCGACGCCATCCGCGAGCAAAACGTGCAGGTCGCGGCCGGCGTCGTCGGCGCTTCGCCGAACAAGGGCTCCGAGTTCCAGCTGACCGTGAACACCCAGGGCCGCCTGCAGACGGAAGAAGAGTTCGGCAACATCGTCGTGCGCACCGGCCCGGACGGCGCCACCACGCTGCTGAAGGATGTGGCCCGGGTCGAAATGGGTTCGAATTCCTACGCCCTGCGTTCGCTGCTGAACAATAAATCGGCGGTCGGCATGGGTATCTTCGAGTCGCCCAACGCCAACGCGCTGCAATTGTCGGCCGACGTGCGCGCCAAGATGGAAGAGTTGAAAAAAGGCTTCCCCGACGGCGTCGAATACCGCATCGAGTACGACCCGACCAATTTCGTGCGCGACTCGATCAAGGCCGTGATCCACACCCTGGCGGAAGCGATCGCCCTGGTGGTGCTGGTGGTGATCATCTTCCTGCAGACCTGGCGCGCCTCGATCATTCCTTTGCTGGCGGTGCCGGTATCGGTGGTCGGCACCTTCGCCGTGATGCTGGGCTTCGGCTTCTCGATCAACACCCTGTCCCTGTTCGGTCTGGTGCTGGCGATCGGCATCGTCGTCGATGATGCCATCGTGGTGGTGGAAAACGTCGAGAGGAATATCGCCACCGGCCTGTCGCCGCGCGATGCGACGATCCAGGCGATGCGCGAGGTGAGCGGTCCGATCATCGCCATCGCCCTGGTGCTGTGCGCGGTGTTCGTGCCGATCGCCTTCGTGTCCGGCCTGTCGGGCGAGTTCTACCGCCAGTTCGCGCTGACCATCGCCATCTCGACCGTGATTTCCGCCTTCAGTTCGCTGACGCTGGCGCCGGCCCTGGCCGCCTCGCTGCTGAAACCGCACGATGCGCCCAAGGATGCGCTGACGCGCGGCATGGACAAGGTGTTCGGCCGCTTCTTCAACTGGTTCAACGGCTTCTTCGGGCGTTCCTCGGACCGCTACGAGCGCGGCGTCAAGGGCGTGCTGGGCCGGAAAACGGCATCGGTCGGCATCTACCTGCTGCTGGTGGTCGCCGCCGTGTTCACCTTCCGCTCCGTGCCGGCCGGCTTCGTGCCGTCGCAGGATAAACAGTACCTGGTCGGTTTCGCGCAATTGCCCGACGCCGCCTCGCTCGACCGCACCGACGCCGTGGTCCGCCGCATGTCCGACATCATCCAGAGCGTGCCGGGCGTGAAATCGACGATCTCCTTTCCCGGCCTGTCGATCAACGACTTCACCAATGCGCCGAACGCCGGTATCGTGTTCGCCACGCTGAAGCCTTTCGAGGAACGCACCCGCCCCGAGGAATCCGGTCCGGCCATCGCCGCCGAAATCAACAAGCGCGTCGGCGCCATCCAGGACGCCTTCATCATGGTGTTTCCGCCGCCGCCGGTGAACGGCCTTGGCACCATCGGCGGCTTCAAGATGATGATCGAAGACCGCGGCAACCTCGGTTACGACGCGCTGTACCAGGCCACCCAGGCGATGCAGATGAAAGCCTGGCAGACGCCCGCGCTGGCCGGCGTGTTTTCCGGCTACCAGATCAACGTGCCGCAATTGTTCGCCGACGTCGATCGCGTCAAGGCCAAGCAGCTGGGCGTGCCGCTGCAGACGATTTACCAGACCTTGCAGATCAACCTCGGTTCGCTGTATGTGAACGATTTCAACCGCTTCGGCCGCACCTACCAGGTGCGGGTCCAGGCCGATGCGCAGTTCCGCTCGCATTCGCAGGATATCGAGCAGTTGAAAGTGCGCAGCAACAAGGGCGAGATGATCCCGCTGTCCTCGCTGATGCGCATCAAGGATACCTATGGTCCCGACCGCGTGCAGCGTTACAACGCCTACACGGCGGCCGACTTGAACGGCGGTCCGGCGCCCGGCGTGTCGTCCGGCCAGGCGCAAGCCGCGCTGACCAAGATCGCCAACGAAGTGCTGCCGCAAGGGATCACCTACGAATGGACCGAGCTGACCTACCAGGACATCATGTCGGGTAACACGATGATCTATGTGTTCCCATTGTGCGTGCTGCTGGTGTTCCTGGTGCTGGCGGCCCAGTACGAAAGCTGGACCCTGCCGCTGGCGGTGATCCTGATCGTGCCGATGTCGATCCTGTGCGCCCTGGTCGGCGTGAAACTGACCCATGGCGACAGCAATGTGTTTACCCAGATCGCCCTGTTCGTGCTGGTCGGGCTGGCGTCGAAGAATGCGATCCTGATCGTCGAATTCGCCCGCGAACTGGAACATCATGGCCGCACCGTGGTGCAAGCCGCGCTGGAAGCCTGCCGCCTGCGCCTGCGTCCTATCCTGATGACGTCGATCGCCTTCATCATGGGCGTGGTGCCCCTGGTGTTTTCGCACGGCGCCGGTTCCGAGATGCGTCATGCGATGGGCGTGGCGGTGTTCGCCGGCATGCTGGGCGTGACCTTCTTCGGCCTGTTCCTGACGCCGGTGTTCTACGTCCTGCTGCGCACGCTGGCGAAACGCATGGAGAGCAAAAAAACCGACGTGGCCCTGGCCGCGCCGACTTTGGAAGGAAACCATTAATATGAAACCGAACACAATCGCCAGGCGCGTTGCGCCCGCGGTGAGCGCGCTGCTGGCGGCCTTGCTGCTGGCCGCTTGCGCGGCGCCTGAATTCAAGCAGCCGGAAGTGGCCGTGCCGAACGCCTTCAAGGAATCGCCTGAACCCGCGTCCGATCCCGTGACCGCCCCCGACGGCACGCGCTGGAAACCGGCGCGCGCGGCGGAAGCCCAGCCGCGCGGCCAGTGGTGGCTGGCCTTCAACGATCCCGCCCTGACCCAGCTGATCGAGGAAGCCACGAAAAACAACGCCAACCTGGCCCAGGCGGCGGCGCGCGTGAAACAGGCGCGCGCCATCGCCGGCATCGCCGAAGCCGACCGCATTCCGCAAATCGGCGTCAACGCCGGCGCGGCGCGCGAACAGGTGTCGCCGCTGTCGCTGGGCCTGCCGGCCGGCACCCCGGTGGCGCCGATCACGGCTTACCAGGCCAACCTGACGGCCAGTTATGAAGTCGACCTGTTCGGCCGCGTCTCCTCGAACGTCAGCGCGGCGCGCTCCGACGCCGCCGCCATCGAGGCGACCTACCGCTCCGTGCTGCTGTCGCTGCAGGCCGACGTGGCGCAGACCTATTTCCGTCTGCGCGAAACGGATGCCGAACTGGCGACCCTGAACGAAACGGTGAGCCTGCGCGAAAAAGGCGTGCACGTGACCCAGCGCCGTTTTGACCTGGGCGACATCGGCGAGTTCGACCTGTCGCGCGCCAAGACGGAACTGTCGACCGCGCGCGCCGAAGCCATCGGCCTGCAGCAGCAGCGCACGAGCAACGAGCATGCGCTGGCGGTCTTGCTGGGCCGTCCGGCGGCCAGCTTCACGGCCAGTGTCAACCCGCTCGACGACATCGCCTCGCTGCCCGCGATCCCGGCCGGCATGCCGTCCTCGCTGCTGGAGCGCCGTCCCGACGTCGTCAATGCACAGCGCGCGATGGAAGCGTCGAACGCGCGCATCGGCGTGGCCCGTTCGGCCATGTTCCCGGCGCTGATGCTGAATGCTGCCGCAGGCGGCGAAGCGTCGACTTTTGCCGACGTGTTCAAGTGGAGCAGCCGTTCCTGGCTGCTGGGCGCGGCGCTGTCGGCGCCGCTGATCGACGGCGGCCGCAACCGCGCCAACGTCGCCCGCAGCGAAGCGGCGCTGGAGGAAGCCGTGGGCAGCTACCGCCAGAGCGTGCTGGCCGCCTTCGCCGAGGTCGA
>DASYLQ010000442.1:0-7077 GCA_036009485.1 Janthinobacterium sp. | reverse complement strand
TCCACCGTTCCCACATCAGCGCCTTCTGGCTGTCGGTGTAATAAATTCGAGGCTGCTGTTTCATGTTCAACACTCCTACGCTTGCGCACTAGGTTAGAGTGTTGCAATCACCGATTGAATCCGCAGGCGGAAGCCGCCGTTCAGGTCCGCCTGCGTAAGCCAAGCCGAAGCCGGCATAACTGATCGTCCGTTTCTCCTACAACCCAGCCGCACCGCCGCCCCCGCTCAAATTTATCCTCCACGGCCATCCCGCGTTGCTTTCCCGTCATTGCTTAGGTAGTATTGCCGCAGCCCATTTTTTTCAAGCATGGGCTGCTTTTTTGAGAATCGTTCACCGCTTTGCCGCCGGCACCCCACCTTGGCCGCCGGCACCCCACCTTGTTTGGAGAAAACAGTATGCGCGTTTGCTTGCCCGTCCAGTTGCCCCTGGCCGTCCTCATCAGTACCCTGTTCCTGTCATCCGCGCTGGCGGAGACGCCGCCGATGGCGTCCGATATCCCCGCCAAGAAACTGGAAGCGCCTGCCGATGCCGCCGACTATATCAAGCGCGACGTCATGATCCCCATGCGCGACGGCGTCAAGCTGCATACCGTCATCGTGATCCCGAAAAACGCCAGCCGCGCACCGATCATCCTGACCCGCACGCCGTACGACGCCAGCAACCGCGCCAAGCGCAATGTCAGCCCGAGCATGCTGTCGACGCTGGCCGAAGGCGACGAGGATTTCGTCCGCCAGGGATATATCCGCGTGTTCCAGGACGTGCGCGGCAAATACGGTTCCGAAGGCGAGTATGTGATGACGCGGCCGATCAGCGGCCCGCTCAACGATACCAGGATCGACCACGCCACCGACGCCTGGGATACGATCGACTGGCTGGTCAAGAATATCCCCGAAACCAATGGCAAGGTCGGCATGCTCGGCTCCTCGTATGAAGGCTTCACGGTGCTGATGGCGCTGGCCGATCCGCATCCGGCGCTGAAGGTCGCCGTGCCGATGAGCCCGATGGTCGACGGCTGGCGCGGCGACGACTGGTTCCACAACGGCGCCTTCCGCGTCAGCAACCTGTCGTATATCGCCGGCCAGACTTCGGAAAAAGCCCATGGCGAGCCGATGGCCACCGGCGTCTACGACGATTACGACGGCGTGCTGCGCGCCGGTTCGACCGCCAGTTACGCCCACCAGTTCGGCGTCGACCGGCTGAATTACACGAAGAAACTCTTCGAGCACCCGGCCTACGACAGCTACTGGCAGGGCCAGGCGCTGGACCGCATCCTCGGCGCCCGCAAGCTGAAGGTGCCGACCATGTACGTGGTCGGCCAGTGGGACCAGGAAGACATCTACGGCGCCTACGCCGCCTACGCCGCGAGCGAGCCGCAAGACAAGAACAACGACATGAACTACCTGGTGGTCGGGCCGTGGCGGCATAGCGGCGTCAATTACGACGGCTCCTCGCTGGGTGCGCTGAAGTTCGAGGGCGACACCGCGCGCCAATTCCGCCACGATGTGATGCAACCCTTCCTCGACCAGTACCTGAAAGATGGCGCGCCGGTCGCCAACACGCCGCCGGTGCTGTATTTCCAGAGCGGCAGCAACAAGTGGCAGCGCCTGGACAAGTGGCCGCTGGCCTGCGCCAGCGGTTGCGCCACGCCGCTGAAGCCGATCTACCTGCAGGATGGCTTCAAGCTGGGCTTCGACGCGCCGTCGGCCAAGGGCGCCTTCGACGAATACGTGTCCGACCCGGCCAAGCCGGTGCCTTTCGTGCCGCGTCCGGTGCGTATGGGCGACGGCAATGTCTGGAAACCATGGCTGGTCACCGACCAGCGCAATGTCTCGTCCCGTCCGGACGTGCTGAGCTACGAGACCGAGGTGCTGAAGGCGCCGGTGCACATCGCCGGCGCGCCGATGGTGAATTTGTTCGCCTCGACCAGCGGCAGCGACCTCGACTGGGTGGTGAAGGTCATCGACGTGTATCCGGACGAAGTGCCGTCGCAGCCTGAAATGGGCGGCTACCAGTTGCCGGTGATGATGGACATTTTCCGCGGCCGCTATCGCGAGAGCCTGGAAAAACCGTCGGCGATCCCGGCCAACAAGGTCGAGCGCTACCGCTTTGCGCTGCCGCCGGCGAACTATGTGTTCCAGCCGGGCCACCGCATCATGGTGCAAATCCAGTCCAGCTGGTTCCCGCTCTACGACCGCAATCCGCAAACCTTCGTGCCGAACATCTTCTACGCCACACCCGGCGATTACAAGAAGGCGACGCTGAAGGTGTACCGCTCGGCGGGCGAGACCAGCTCGGTCGAGTTGCCGGTGGTGGAGGGCGGCATCGTCAAGTAAGCCGCGCCGCCTGGAATGAAGCCGCCCCCGTCGTTACCGGCCGGGGCGGTTTTCTTTTTATCGGTGCAGCGCTGCCGGTGCCATGCCGCGCAACTTGAAATACGACCAGGCCAGGCCGATCGCCAGCGCCTGCATCGCGGCGCAGACGAAGAAGCTGCTGCCGATGCGCCAGTCGTCGGCCGGCAGGCGGCTCACTTCCCCCAGGATCATGCTGCCGAGCACAGGCATGATGACGATACCCAGGCTGGCGATCGACTGCAGCGAGCCGATCAGGGCGCCCTGTTCGCTGGCCGGCGCCGTCTTCGAGATGATGCTTTGCAGCGCAGGCCCGCCGGCAAAGCTGAACAGATTGCACAGGATCAGCGCGTACATCATCCAGCCTTGGGCCGCCAGGCCGTACAGCAGATACACGATGGCGCCGGACACCAGGCCCAGCAGCGCCACGCGGACCTCGCCATGGCGCTTGACCAGCCAGCCGAGCAGGCCGGCCTGCACCACCACCGCCGACAGGCCGAAGCAAAACAGCGCGATGCCGTTGTCGCGCGGGCTCCAGCCGAAGCGGAAGTGGGTGTACAGCACCCAGGTCGTCTGCAGCGTCGCCTGGGCGAACATCAGCAGGGCGTAGACCAGCGCCAGGCTGCGGATGTCGCGCCGGCGGCCCAGCTTGAACAAGGCTACCAGCGGATTCGCCTTGGCCAGTGTGAAGGGTGCGCGCAGCGACGGCGCCAGCGATTCCGGCACGCAGAAATAGCCGTAGACGAAATTCGCCGCCGACAGTCCGGCGGCGACGTAGAAAGGCAGGTGCAGGTTGACGTTGCCGAGCAGGCCGCCCAGCATCGGGCCGCAGATGAAGCCCAGGCCGAAGGCGGCGCCGACCTTGCCGAAACTCTTGGCGCGCTGTTCGTGGCTGGAAATGTCCGAGGCATAGGCGGTGGCCACCGACATGCTGGCCGAGGACATGCCGCCGATCACCCGGCCGATGAACAGGCCGGCCAGGTTGGGCGCCCAGGCCGTGCTGAGAAAGTTGATGCACATGCCGGCCATCGAATACAGCATCACCGGGCGCCGGCCGACGCGGTCGCTGACGGCGCCCAGCATCGGCATGAAGATAAATTGCATCAGGCCGAAGACGGCGCTGAGGATGCCGTACCAGAGCGCCTGGGTTTCCTTGGCGGCGACGAATTCGCCGACCAGCAGCGGCAGCACCGGCACGATCAGGCCGATGCCGAGCATGTCGATGAAGACGCAGACCAGGATGAAATTCAGATTGCCCGCCCGGACAGGCGCGCCGGCGGCGCTGCCGCCATCCTTCGGCCTGTCGAGGTCCATGCCGGCTTTCAAGGCTCAGGGGCCGGGCTGGCGGCCCACTCGTTGATGAACTCGTCGCGAAAGGCGGTCAGCGCGTTCAGCCGCGACAAGGCCAGCGCGCGCCCGGCGCCGGTCTGCATTTTTGCAGGCAGCGCGGCCAGCTTGACTTCGATATGGTCGAGCGCATATGCCTTGTCGTCCAGTTCGCGGTGCAAGGCCATCGGGTCGCCGGCATGGGCCAGGCCGGCGCCCATGCGGCCGGCGGTATAAAACAGCCGCGCCAGGCCGGCCGCGCCGAGGGCGTCGAGCCGGTCGGCGTCCTGGACGATTTTCGCCTCGATGGTTTCGGCCGGAATGGCGGCCGAAAAACTGTGGCTTGCGATGGCGTGGGTCACGGCCGCCAGCTTATCCTGCGGGAAGCCGAGTTCGGCCAGTTGGCTGCGCGCCAGTTGCGCCGCCTGGCGCGAGGCGAGGTGACGCTCGGGATGGTTCTTCGGTAAATTCACCAGGTCGTGCAGATAGCAGGCGGCCATCACCACCAAGGCGTCGGCGTCAGGGTAATCCTCGAGCAGCTGGCTGGCGTTGCGCCAGACGCGGTGCAAGTGATTGCTGTCGTGTGCGGCGTCGCCGTCGAGAGCGGCTGTCGCCAGCGCGATCAGGCGCGGCTGCCAGGTATTGAGTAAAACATTCATGGATTCGGTCGGGTCGGTTTAGGCGGCCCCATTGTGGCATGAAACCGTAACATGACCCGGCCGCCGCGCGGATAATTAGTTCATTCATATACTCGGCGGTAGTTCAGATAATACCGAGGCATTATTTATTGAAGATTAACGATAAAAACTATGGTCGATAATAAGCGACAGTCAATGAAAATAGCCGTGCAGTTTGTTTTGACTTACGGTAATATTGCATCATGGTAATTTAATCATCTTGCCTGCTCCGGTGCGGCACCTCGAAAAACCGTCGCGAGCAAGCCCGATATCGCGTTGAGTAGCGGAACCGTACGGAGGTACGGGGGCGCCGAGCCGGTGAGCAACGGAGACGCGAGAGCGGGCTGCGCAGTAGGTTTTCGAGATGCCCAGATACGCCCGCCACGACAGGGCCCCATTGCGGTTCGCCGCGTCTGCGGCACAGGCTTTCTAAAGGACATAACATGAACGAAACGCAATTAAGCGTCGTCGCAAGCCATCCTGCCAACTCGCTCGCCGTCGCCGCCGAATATCTCGCCTTCACCCTGGGCCAGGAAGAATATGGCCTGGACATTCATAAAGTCAGCGAAATCCGCAGTTATGAAACGCCGACCCGCATCGCCAATGCGCCGGACTTTGTCAAGGGCGTGGTCAACCTGCGCGGCATCATCGTGCCGATCATCGACATGCGCGTCAAGTTCAAGCTGGGCGAGCCGACGTATAACCAGTTCACCGTCGTCATCATCCTGAACATCGGCAACCGCGTGGTCGGCATGGTGGTCGACAGCGTGTCCGACGTCACCACCCTGCTGCCGGAGCAGATCAAGCCGGCGCCCAACATGGGCCGCGCGCTGGATACCGAATACCTCATCGGCCTGGGCACGCTGGACGAGCGCATGCTGATCCTGATCGACATCGACCGCTTGATGTCGAGCGCCGAAATCGGCTTGATCGAACGCCTGGCCGCCTGACTCATCCCCTGTCTCATTGCCCGTCATAGGCGATGCGCGCCTGCTGCGACAGGGCGTCGGCGGCGGCGTTTTTATGTCGCGGAATCCAGCGCAGCGTCACCTTGCCCAGTTGTCCCATCAATTCCCTGGCCCTGGTCCGGTAAGCGGCCAGTCCGGCCGCGCCCTTGGCCTGCATCTGGTTGACGTCGTCGATGACCACCCGGCTGTCGCCGAACACCAGCAGTTCGGCCGGCCGCGCCGGCAGGGCCGCTTCCATCAGGGCGATCAGCGCCAGGTATTCGGCTTCGCCGCTATTGCCGTGGCCGGCGCGCCGGCTGATCTCGACGCGCTCGCCGGCCGGACCGGTGAGCAGGGCGCCGATGCCGATCCGTCCCGGATTGGGCAGTGCCGAACCGTCGAACCAGGCCAGCCAGGCATCCCGCGGCGGCGCGGGCGTTGTCCTTCTCGACGCCAGCTTGGCGGCCCTGGCTTGCGCCTTGCCTGCCCGCCGCTCGGCGTCGGCCAGGCGATCATGGCGCCGCCCGGCCAGCATCGCCTCCAGTCCGGCCGCGCCGGCGGCTGATTCCAGCGTCAGGCGCAGCGCTTGCTGTTCGGAGATCCCGGCGCTTTGCGCCAGCCGGCGGCCGCTGGCGCGCTCGCTTTTGTAGGCGAGCGCGGCGAGTTCGTCGGCTTCGGTCATGGACCTGCGGCCGGCTTCGCCGGCTGACGCAGCGGTTCCTGCATGGCTCAGTCGCGCCGCGGGTTGTCCGGATGGCTGTCTTCCCGGTCCGGCACGCCGTCGCGGTCGCGGTCGCGATGGTCATGGTCGTCGTGATGGTCGTCATGGCGGTCGTAGCGGCCGTCGCGGTGATCGTCGCCGTCACGATGCCCGGGGCCGCCGCGCGGCGCCCAGCGGCCGCCTTCCATGACCCAGCGGCCGTCGCGCTGCACCCAGACGGCCGGGCTGTAGACGAAGCCCGGGCGCTCGGCGACCCAGACGCCGGGCACCCATTCATGGCGGCGACCGCGCCATTCCCAGTGGCCGGAGGCCCAGAAAAAGCCCGCGCGCGGCGCCGGCACGCGTTCATAGCGCGGCGGCGGCGGCGCCACGGTCACATAGTCGACCGCCGCCGGCTGCTGCACTTCGACCCAGCCGCCATTATTGACCGCCGCCGGCTGCTGCACTTCGACCCAGCCGCCATTGTTCATGCGCCAGCCGCCGTCTTCGCGCACCCATTCGGGACGCTGGTAGACATAGCCGGCGCGCTCGGGTTCCCAGTGGCCGCCCAGCCAGACGTGGCGGCGGCCGTCCCAGTTCCAGTAGCCCGGCGCCCAGACGTAGCCGCGGCGCGCCTGCGGCACGGCTTCGACGCGCGGCGGGGGCGGGGCATTGCCGATCACGACGCTGACACCGACTTGCGCCATCGATTGCGCCGGCAGGAATGCCGCCGAACTCAGGGCGATGATTGCGGCGGCGTAGAAAGTAGGTTTCATGATGTTCTCCCTTGGTTATCGTTGTTGCGTGGAACGGAATATACCAAGAGGGAGGTGACAGACGCGAAACTGATGCAACTTTTTACAATTGGCATAACGCTGGCTTAGAGCCTATCCCGGTAGGGAGGCGGCAGCGGATGGCGATGCCCGGTGAGCGCGGGCAAGGCGGGAGGAGAATGAAATGGACGCCTCTCTCCTGATCGAGAAGACGCGAGTAGATGGGACTGGTGAGGGTAGTGAAATCGAGAAGGATCCTCGCGGGCCTACGGCGTCAAAGCGCCTACAGTGGAAGTATCAGAACT
>DASYLQ010000441.1:0-7247 GCA_036009485.1 Janthinobacterium sp. | reverse complement strand
CATCGAGCTGTTCACCAAACTCGAATCCCAGTACCCCTTCGGCACCTATGCCCAGCAGGCCCAGATGGAAATCGCCTACGCCCGTTACAAGAGCGGCGACCAGGCCGAGGCGCTGGCCGCCGTCGAGCGCTTCATCAAGCTGCACCCGAACCACGCCAACGTCGACTACATGTATTACTTGCGCGGCTTGATCAATTTTAACGACCAGGTCGGCTTCCTGAACTTCATCTACGAACAGGACACCACCGAACGCGATCCGAAGGCGACGCGCGAAGCGTTTACCGCTTTTAAGGATTTGGTCACCAAGTTCCCGAACAGCAAATACACGCCGGACGGCCTGGCGCGCATGCGCTTCCTGGTCAACGCCATGGCCTCGTATGAAGTGCATGTGGCGCGTTATTATTACCGCCGCGAAGCCTACCTGGCCGCAGTGAACCGGGCCATGGGCGCCGTCAAGGATTACCGCGATGCGCCGGCGATCGAAGAAGCGCTGTACATCATGACGCGCTCCTACGACAAACTGGGCCTGCCGCAATTGCGCGACGATACGCAGCGCGTGCTGCTGAAGAACTTCCCGAACAGCCGCTTCCTTAGCGACAACGGTGGCGTCAAGGCGGAACGCCATTGGTGGAAAATCTGGTAAAACAGCTGCATGGAAAAAACCGGGGCGCCCCGGTTTTTTTTAATCCGGCCAGCCTTGAGGCCGTGCAGGCTAGTCGGCCACGCGGCGCCGGAAAACCCAGCTCTTGTCGTCGGAATCCCTTTTATCGAAGGCATAGCCGTCGACGGTAAACCCCTTCAGCTTTTCCGGATCCTTGATATCCTTCACCGCCGCATACCGCGCCAGCAAGCCGCGGGCCCGCTTGGCGTAAAACGAAATGATTTTATACTTGCCGTTCTTCCAATCCTCGAACACCGGCGAAATCACAGGAATCGACAGGCCGCGCACCTTGACCGACTTGAAATACTCTTCCGACGCCAGGTTTACCAGCACCTTGGCGCCCTGCTGCGCCGCCGTGCGGTTCAGCGCCTCGGTGATGGTGTCGCCCCAAAACGCATACAGATCCTTGCCGCACGGATTGGCCAGGCGGGTGCCCATTTCCAGCCTGTGCGGATGAATCAAGTCCAGCGGCCGCAGCAAGCCATACAGCCCGGACAGGATGCGCACATGCGTTTGCGCATAATCGAGCTGGGCCGGCTTCAGCGTGCGCGCCTCCAGGCCGGCGTAGACGTCGCCATTGAAGGCCATCACCGCCTGGCGCGCCTCGTCGGTGCTGACCGACCAGGATGCGTAGCGGGCCACGTTGAGCGCCGCCAGCTTGTCGGAAATATCCATCAGGCTGCCGACCTGGGCCGGCGAAAACCGGCGCAACTGGGCAATCAGCTGGGCGGAATGGTCGAGAAAATCGGGTTCGCTGTGCAGCTGGGTGGTCGGGGGCGTTTCCAGGTCCAGACTTTTGGCGGGCGAAAGCACAATCAGCATAAGATTCCAATACACATCCATAAAAAGAATTGCCGACATGATACCTGCTCCACCGAAACGCATCGTCCTCGACACCAATGTCTGCCTCGACCTGTTCGTCTTCCACGACCCGCGCTGGGCCGCCCTGCTGGCAGCCCTCGAAAGCGGCGCGGTGCAGGCGATCACGCGTGAGGATTGCAGGATGGAATACCTGGTCGTGCTGAACTATAAGCATTTGCCGCTGGACCAACACAGCCGTGCCGCCAGCGCCGCCCGCTTCGACGCCCTGATCAGCGTGGTAGCACCGGCCGTGTCCGGCATCCGCCTGCCGGTCTGCAGCGACAAGGATGACCAAAAGTTTTTGGAACTGGCGCGCGACGCCGGCGCCGACATGCTGATCACCAAGGACAAGGCGCTGTTGAAACTGGCGCGCAGACTGGCCAAAGCGGGAATGTTTCAGGTCATCGTCCCGCAAGCCTGGACCCCGGCGGCGTAAAAGCTGTCATTCGATGCAACACCAGAGCCGGTCGCACTGCGCTAGAATAAGTGAACGCGACTACTTGCCCCCATCCATGAATCAAGCCCAAGAACAGGCGGCGACGCCCTCGCTGACCAGCCGGCTGCCGGCCGTCGGCACCACCGTTTTCACGCGCATGTCGGCGCTGGCGCTGCAATACGGCGCCGTCAACCTGGGCCAGGGTTTCCCTGACTTCGCCTGCGCACCGCAACTGGCCGACCTCGTCACCGAGGCGATGCGCGCCGGCTTCAACCAGTATCCGATGATGACCGGCGCGGCCCCGCTGCGCGAGGCCATCGCGCGCAAGGTGGCGGCCATCTATGGCCACGCCTACGACGCCGCCACGGAAATCACCATCAGCGCCGGCGCCACGCAAGCGCTGACCACGGCGATCCTGTGCTGCGTGCACCCGGGCGACGAAGTCATCGTCATCGAACCGGCCTATGACAGCTACGTGCCGGCGATTACGCTGGCCGGCGGCGTGCCGGTGCCGGTGTCGATGGAACTGGACAGCCAGGGCTACCGCGTGCCTTGGGACAGGGTCGCCGCCGCCGTCAGCGGCAAGACGCGCCTGATCGTCGTCAACACGCCGCACAACCCCACCGGCACCGTGCTGCGCGAAAGCGATCTGGCGGCGCTGGCCGACATCGTGCGCGGCAGCGATATCCTGCTCCTGTCCGACGAAGTCTACGAACACATGGTCTACGACGGCGCCCGCCATGAATCGCTGTGCCGCCACCCGGAACTGGCGGCGCGCAGCTTTGTCGTCTCCAGCTTCGGCAAGACTTATCACGTGACGGGGTGGAAAATCGGCTACGTCGCCGCGCCGCCGGCGCTGAGCGCCGAATTCCGCAAGGTGCATCAATACAATGTTTTCAGCGTCAACACGCCCATGCAGCACGGCCTGGCCAGCTACATGGCCGACCCGACACCGTATCTGGCATTGCCGGCGTTTTACCAGCGCAAGCGCGACCTGTTCCGCGACGGCTTGAAAGGCAGCCGCTTCGAATTGCTGCCGGCCGAAGGCACGTATTTCCAGTGCGTACGCTACGACCAGATCTCGGACTTGCCGGAAGCCGCCTTCGCCGAATGGCTGACCAGCGAAATCCAGGTGGCGGCCATCCCGGTATCGGCGTTTTACCAGCAGGCGAAAGAATCCGGCATCGTGCGCTTTTGCTTTGCCAAGAAAGACGACACGCTGGCCCTGGCCCTGGAGCGTCTCGCCAAAATCTAGGTAGCCCCCGGGAATAAATTATCGGGGGCTACTTAGGCACTTCACCCGCAAGACGCCGACGGCTCGCCGAGGCACCGCCTTTTTCAAGGCGGAGCAGCGCCACTCAGTGCGCCAATTGCCGCAGCTTGCGCTCGATGAAAGTCTGCAATTCCGGCGTCAGGCTGCCAGAGGCCTTGGCGCGCTCGAAAGCATCCTTCGCTTCCGGTATCCGCTTGTCGGCTTGCAGCGCGATTCCCAGGCCCATCCACCAGACGCCATTTTGCGGCGCCTGGCGCAAGGCCAGCTGATAATGTTCGGCCGATTCCTTGTTGCGTTGCGCGCGTTGCAGCACGCCGGCCAGCAAGGCCTGGTAATCGCCATTGTCGGCTGCGTATGGCAGCGTGCGCAGCAGCGTGTCGATGGCCGGGCCGCCCTTTTCAAGCTGCATGCGCGCCAGCACCATCGCTTGCGCCGCCTGCTGCGGATCCAGCGCCAATCCCTGCTCCAGCTGGCGCATCGCCTCATCCGGATGGTTCGCTTCCAATAACAGGCGGACCAGCGTTTCGCGCGAGGCCTGATGATGCGGATCGATCAACAGCGTCTGTTGCAGGCCCGCCAGCGCTTCGGCCAGGCGTCCTTCTTGCATGGCATCCAGGGCGCGGCGATATTCGTTTTCCGCGCGCCGCTGCGCATTCGGCTCTTGCCCCGCGGCTGTGGCTGCCGGCGCGGCCTGCGCTTCAACGGGAGCCGCTTTGGCGCGATGCGGCTCAGCCGCCTTTGCAATCCGCGTTTCCTTGCTGGCCACGCTATTCGGCGGCGCCTTGCCGGCAGGCGCGAGCGCATTCACTTTCGGTGCAAGCTCGGCGGCAGGCGCCGCAACAGTTGGCGGCGGTGTCGCCGGCGCGGAAACCGGCGCCGCCGCAGGTGGCGCAAGCGTCGGGGCAAGCCGCGCAGCGGCGGCGCCGGCGGCAAGCGGCCTGGCAGCCGGCGCAGGCGCATGCCGGTAACGCCAGCCCAGCACGCCCGCAAGGAGCAGCGCGGCGACGGTCAGCGCAGCCGGCACGACCACGCGCCAAGGCAGCTCGCGCTCGCCCGCACGCACCGGACGGACATCGGCCGGCCCCGCCTGGCCCGGCCGCGAACTCGAACTGCGGGCGTCCAGGTCTTGCAGCATTTTATTGATCAGGCTCATTTGCTGAGCGCCCAGGCAAGTCCGCCGCCGGCCAGCAGCAGCACGGCGGCGGCGGCCAGCCACGGCCACAGCCGCCGCCGCTTACCGCCCGGCAGCGTATCCTTGGCGGCCAGCCGGACGTGGCGCCGCTCGATTTGTTGCCGGCCTTCGCCGTAAGCGAGCATCATCGCCTTGTGCGCCAGGATGTTGACCAGGCGCGGAATACCGCCGCTGGCGGAAAACAGTTGACTGACGGCGCCGCGGCTGAACAAGCGGCTGCCGGTAAACCCGGCCACGCGCAGGCGATGCGCAATGTAATACTCGAGATCGTCGCGCGTCAGCGGCCCCAGGTGATAGTGAAAGGTGATCCGCTGCGCCAGTTGGCGGATCGAATCGTATTCCAGGTGACGATTCAATTCCGGCTGGCCGAACAGCACAATCTGCAGCAGCTTGTGCTTTTCCGTTTCCAGGTTGGTCAGCAGGCGCAGCGCTTCCAGGCTTTCGATCGGGATCGCCTGCGCTTCATCCAGGCACAGCAGCACGCGCTTGCCCTGCCCCGCCAATTCCATCAGGCGCAGGTTGATCGATTTCAGCAACTGGTGCTGGTCGACGTCCTTCTCCAGCTTGATCTCCAGCTCGTCGGCCAGCGCCAGCATCAGGGTGCGCGGTTCCAGATAGGGGTTCGGGATATAGGCGGTGACGAAATCCTCGCCCAGCGTATTCATGAACTTACGGCACAGCAGGGTCTTGCCGGTGCCGACCTCGCCGGTGATCTTGATGAAACCCTCGCCATTGCGCGCCGCCACCAGCAAGGTATTCAGCGCTTCCTGGGAATGCGGGCTGGTGAAGAAAAAGCTGGTGTCGGGCGTGATGCCGAACGGCACTTCACTCAAGCCGAAATGCGCCTTGTACATGATTATTTATGCTCCGAAACGCGACGCGGGTCGAGGGCTTGGATGCGCCGATTACTGTCCAGCAAATCCTGGCTCCAGTCGCTGGCGCCTTCGACAATGGTCGGCTTGATCAGCACCACCAGCTCGCTTTTTTGCGAGACATCGCTGGTGTTGCGGAACAGCGCGCCGAGAATCGGCACATCGCCGGCACCCGGCACCTGGGAACGGTCGGTCGTCGTCGATTGGCGCATCAGGCCGCCGATCGCCACCACCCGGCCATCCTGGCCGCGCACCATGCTGTCGATCTCGGACGTGTTCGACGAGGCCAGCGGCAAGATCAGGTTGCCGGCGCTGCCGAGGTCGATTTCCTTGGTGACCGTGCTGACCTGGCTCACCGATGGATGCACATGCAGGATGATATTGCCGCCGGCATCGATCTGCGGCGTCACGTCCAGCACCACGCCGGAAAAGAAGGGTTGCAGGGTGACGCTGGGCGAGGTGGTGACGCCGGTGCCGGTGACGTTCGAGTTGGTGGTGGTGGTGACGCCGGTGACGAAAAATTCGTCGGTACCGATCTTCAACACCGCCTTTTGGTTGTTCAAGGTGGCGATGCGCGGGCTCGACAGCACGTTGACCGTACCCTGGGTTTCAAGGAAGGAAATCAGCGCGCTGAAATTACTGGTCTGGAACGCCAGGCCGAACAGCGAGCCTCCCGCCGTGGTGGCGGCGCCCAACAGGGAACCGCTGACGGCGGAAATCGCGGTGGCGCCGGCGCTGCTCAGCCCGGCAGCCAAGCCGCCGCCGGCCGGCAACGGTATCAGGGTCGTGCCGGGCGAGACGAAACCGCCCGAGCCGCTGCTATTGCTGCGGTTGCCGAAAGCGGCCCAGTTGATGCCGGTCTGGAAACTGCTGTTCAGCTGCACTTCCAGTATCTTCGCTTCCAGGATGACCTGGCGGTCGACCGATAACTGGGTCGCTTTCAGGTATTGGTCGACGTCGCGCAATTCCTCGGGCATGGCGCGGATGACGATCACGCCCGATTGCGGGCTGATCACGACGCTGCGGCCATTTTTGGTTTCCTTGTCGGTGGTGCCGACGATGGCTTCCAGCGAACGTTTCAGCTCGGTCCAGAAATCGCTCTCGGAACGCGTCGTGACGCTGGCGGAATCGCGCTGCTGCTGTTGCTGGTTGTTGCCGTTATTGTTTGGGTCGCTGCCACCGTTATTGTTAGCGCCGCCATTGTTATTGTTATTGCCCATGTTGGTGCCAGCGCCGCCGTTGTTGCCGGTATTTTGATTATTCCCATTGTTATTCACGCTATCCGACACCGAGGTCGACGTCACGCGCAGGTTCGACGAGCCGCGCCGGCTGGCGGTCAGGTAATTCACCTGGAACATGCGGGTCTGCATCGTCAGCGGACGGATATAGATGCGCGTGCCGTCGACCTTGTAGTCATAGCCGTACAGTTCGCGTACCGCGTCCAGCGCCTCGAACAGCGTGACGTCCTTCAGGTTGGCGGTGATGGCGCCGCTGACGTCTGGATGGATCAGCATGTTGTAGCGGGTGCCGGCGGCGATGGAATTGAAAAATTGCTGGACCGGCACGTTATTGAACGACACATTAAAACGCTCGTCGAGGACGGCGCGCGCCTTCGGCAATTGCTCGGCCAGTTGCGCCACCGGCGGCAACAGCGCATTGGAGACGGCATCGACCGGCGCGGCCGGCGCGCCCTGCGCGGCGGCTTGCGCCATTTGCGCCTGGATCTCGCTGTAGGCATCGCGCTTGGGCGCGTTGCTGCTGCAGGCGCCTAAGGCCAGGGCGGCGCCGGCGATGGCGCTCATCGTAAATAGTTTATGCATGCTGTGTTTGTCTCGCTTGTATCGCTGTCTGTGCCGTTTTTTATCGTTCTGCCTGACCATGTGCAAGCGCGGCCGCCGCGGCTTCCGGCGCCGCTTTCGCAAAGAGTGCAAGCACCTGCGTCGCGGCGCCGC
>DASYLQ010000440.1:0-4812 GCA_036009485.1 Janthinobacterium sp. | reverse complement strand
CTGACCAGCAGGCGCAGCTGGCGGCGCGTGTCGTGCATGTCGTGGCGCGACGCTTCTTCCAGGTGGGCCGCCTGGTCGATGCGCAAGCCGCGCTTGCCGCCGCGCTCGATCAACTGGTCGATGCGGACGGCGCTGTCGACGGTCTTGCTGCGCAGCGAACCGGAACCGACGCCGGCGCCGGGATTGATATTCATGCTTTGCAGCGTCAGCAGCGGATTCGGCGCGGCGCCGGCGATGCTGCTGTTGGCGCTGGCGCCGGCCACGCCCAGGGCCGCCAGGCGCATGTCGGGATTATGTTCGAGGGCGGCGCGGATCGCTTGCTGCAAGCTCAGCGGCTGGGCCGCCGCTTGCGGCTCGGCGCCGGCCGAGGCGGCGACAACGAGCAGCGCGCCGGCCAGGCAGCCTGGAAACGGCGCAGGGTACGCCACAAGGCGAATCATCTTATAAAAAAACATTATTCCGGGATTTCCAAAGAAAGCAGCGCGACGGCCATCAGGATGCTGCGGCCGGCGCTCCGGCGGCCGGCGCTCCGGCGCCCGGCGCCGGCATCATTTTCGAAATGCGCGACAGGCGGCCGCGCGCGCAATCCTGCGGCCAGAGTTCGACGCGGTCGCCCAGGCGCACCGTTTGCGCCACGCCGCCCGGCAATGCGGCCACTTCCACCATCATGCGGCGCACGCTGCGGTAATCGATCTTGACAAACAAATGGCCGCTGAATTGCTCGGGCGGCAAATCGGCCAGGCATTTCGGCAATGCGGCGCGCGGCGTGCCGGCGTCATAAAAGCCCGAGACCCAGCCATGCTTGGCGCCGCTCCTCCAGGCGACATCGTTTTGCGCAGGCAAAGGCGCGCAACCGGCGGCCAGCCAGACAGCCAGCGCCAAGACGCTGCCCGCGTATATCTTTGAACGCATCTGTATTCCGATAAGCATAGTGGTGACGCAAGGCGGCGGGACGGTGGCCGGCGCCAGACAGGAAAACCGGGGTAGTCAAACACGCAGGCGAGGCCGCACCCCAGGTCGCCGCTTCACATAACAATAGGATACGCTAGCTCACATTACTGAAACATGGCGGCAACATTACGGATTGGAAAGGTTGACGGGCGGCCCGCGCCGCCGCCTCAGGACGTTGTGCCGAGCTTGTGCTTGACCGCGTAGAAATACAGCTCGAGGCGGTTGCCGACTTCGAGCTTTTGGTAGATGGAAGTGAGGTGGTTGCGCAGCGTATGCTCGGAAATAAACAGCTGCCGCGCCAGCACCTTGTTCATGGCGCCGCTTTCGGCCACTACCCTGCCGATGATTTCGCGCTCGCGGCCGGTCAGGGCCGCCTGCTTCGCGCGTTCCGGGTCCGGCATGGCGCGCGCGGGCGCGGGCGGCGCGATCAAGCCGCCGACGACGCGGGCCAGCGTGGATTGATCGAGCCAGAGTTCGCCCTGATGGACTTTTTCTATCGCCTTCAGCACCAGTTCCGCCGATGCGTCCTTGCGGAGCAGTCCGCGCACCCCGCTCAGCACGGCGCGGTCGAGAATCGCCTGTTGCCGCTCGCCGGTCAGGACCAGCACCCGCGACACCGCGTTGGCCAGCAGGGCCGGCAGGATGTCGAGTGCGCTCTCGCCGTTCAAATCCAGGTCCAGCAAGATCACGTCGGGCACCACCTGGCCGATCTTTTCCAGTGCCTCCGCGCAGCTGCGCGCGGTGGCCACGACTTGCATCCCCGACTGGGCTGCGCCAATGAGCTTTTCCAGGCCCCAGAGCATGGTCCGATGATCGTCGACCAGCATCACGCGTATGGTTGCTTCGGCCTGTGCCATATGTCCTCCTGCTTATGCCGGGATTTCGATATACACCACCGTCATGCCGCGCACGCCCCGCATCGCATGCGCCTTCCCGCCCAGGGCGGTGACGCGCTCGGTGATCGAACGCGGCGTGAAGTCGTGCTTGCCGACGCCGTCGTTTTCAATGCGAATCTTCAGCCAGCCGTCTTGCGACTGGAAATGCACCGCCCCGCTGGCCGCCATGGTGTGCTTGCGGATATTGCTCAAGCCTTCGCGCACGATCTGCAGCAATTCGGCGCTGAGGCGGTCGCTGGCGCTGAACTCGCCGTCCATGCCGATGGCGATGTCGATGCCGTAAAACTTGCGCATCTGCGCCACCTGCTGATGCACGTCCGCCAGCAGCACCGAGTCGGCTTGCCGGGCGCCGTCCCTGATCATGCCGGCATAACGGCGCAAGTCGCAGATTTCCTCCGCGGCCATGGCCGACAGCTTGTCCAGGTCGTCGATCAGCGGGTTGTCGGCGGCGGCCTTTTGGCGCAGCGCGCTCAAGCCCATCTTGAGGCCGATATAGGGCTGGATGGCGGTGTCGTGCAAGTCGAGCGCAATGCGGCGCCGCTCCTGCGAAGCCGCCTCCGAGACCATGCGGTCGAGCAGCTCGATATTTTCGATGACGGGAAAGGCTTGCCCGACTATATGGCCGAGGAACACGGCATCGGCCTTGCTGAAGTTGCGCCGGCGCGAAAGCACGTAGACGCGGCCCGCTTCCTTGCGCATGTGGATGGGCGCGCTGATGAAGGAATGGGCGTCGAGGATTTCAGCCAGGCTGAAGCATTGCTGCGCATCGAGCGCCACCCATTTTTCCCTGGCATTGTCCTGGCCCAGGGAACCGCCGAACAGCGACAGCGCCGGCACCAGCGGACGGGCATACAGCACGATCAATTCGGCCGGCAAGGCCAGCAAGGGAGACGCCGCCGCACCTATCGCCTCGCGCTTGAGCGACAGCGGACCGGCGCCGCGCACGGTGCGCAACGTCAGGTCGCCCGTTTCGTTATCGCGCATCAGCAGTACGCAACTGGAACCGCCGAAGAACTGGCGGGTTTTTTCCAGCACGCTGGCGATGGTATGGTCGACGCCGAAACGCGGATTCGACAGCCGGCTGACGTCGCGCAGCAAGGCGACGCGGCGCTTCAGCTCGACCTTCGACTGGCCCCAGTGGGCCGCCATATACCCGAGCGCCAGCAGGAAGGTGGTGCGCATCAGGATGCGCGGCAAGTCGATCGGCTCGCCCGAAACCAGGCCGCTTGATATGAACAACAGCACCGAAGCGCCGGTGATGCGCACGCCTTCGCCGAAACCCCAGCGAAACGAGCAAGTCAGGATGGGGAAAAAGAAAAACAGGTAAAAATAACCGCTGACGCCGCCGCTGGCCAGGATGATCAAGCCATACCAGCCAACATCCAGCCAATGGCTGGATTTACCTTGCGCAAACGGCTTGTGCAGCCAGGAACAGAGGTAGAGCACGGCGCTGTGCGTGACATACATCGACAGGATCAGCCAGGTCAGGCCGGTGACCCGGTGCAGACCGGAAGGGTCGATGATATTGAACACCAGGGCAAACAAAGCCAGCGCCAGGCGCATGCTGCCCACCAGTTGGGCATCGACGGCGTCGCCGTCGCCGTCGCGGGCCGCGCCGGCGGCCTTTTCCTGCTGCGGACTCCTTGCAGACATGGATTCCTTCCTGCAGTTCCCTTGCCCGGGCTGCGCATTGCCGGCAACCCATTCGTGATCGGCGCAATCGGCCTGGGACTCGAAGGCGAGATCTGGAGCCGCTTGCGGAAAAATACCAAATGTTATCGTCCAATTTAACACAGCCGGTCCAATCACTGTTCGCTCAATAGGTTTACCTGGCACGGGATGTTGTTTTTCCTTATCTTTAATTTCCCCTTGCCAATTTTCATTCGTTTGGCTACATCCCGGCCGCCAGCGAGGGCAGGATGGTGCGGATTATCTGGATCGCGGCGGGACCCATGATCACCATGATGATGGAGGGGAAGACGCAGACCACCAGCGGGAACAGCATCTTGGTCGGCACCTTGGCGGCGCGCTCCTCGGCCAACATCTGGCGCTTGTGGCGCAGGTCGTCGGAAAACACCCGCAGCGAATCGCCGATGCTGGTGCCGAAACGGTCGGCCTGGGCCAGCATGGCGGCAAATACCGAAATTTCCTCCACGCCGGAACGCAGGGCCAGGTTGCGCAGGGATTTTTCGCGGGTGCCGCCGGCCCGGACTTCGAGGTTGGTCAAGTGCAATTCCTCGGCCAGGGCCACGCTTTTCATCTTGATTTCATCGGCCACGCGGGCCAGGCCGGCATCCAGGCCGAGGCCGGCTTCGACGCAGACCAGCATCAGGTCCGCGGCATCGGGAAAGGTTTCAAAGATTTCGCGCATGCGCTGCCGGCGTTTCAAATACAGCAGTAAATTCGGCAGGTAGCAGCCGGCCAGCGCCGCCGTCACCATGCTGGCCGTCAGGTTCAAGCCCCCTGCCACATTGCCCGCCCCCAGCGCCAACCAGGCCAGGCTGCCCATGGCCAGCGGCAGCAGGGTCTTGGCGCCGAAATAGATGGGCCGCGCGCTGCCCGAGCGGATGCCGGCATTCAGGAAGCGCACGCGCAGGGCCGAGCCCTCCCAGTTGCCGCTGGGGGTGGACAGGCGGGCAAAGGGGCCGACCAGGCCGATCACCGTTTCAGTCCATCCCGGCTTGTCTCCCGGCACGGAAAACGCTTGCAGGCGCCGCCGCGTCTTGCTGGTCGCAAACAGGAGGAACAAGCCGGACAAGGCAAGAAAAATCGCCAGGAAAGTCAGTACGGCAAGAATTAACATGACAGGCTCCTCAAACGCGGATGCGGACGATGGTTTTCAGGATGAAAATCCCGATTACCATCAGGAATAACATGTATTTGACGATGCCGATGCCGATCGGGTCTTGCCACAAGGGCGACATGAATTCAGGGTTGACCAGGTACATCAGCGCCGCCAGCACGA
>DASYLQ010000439.1:0-15300 GCA_036009485.1 Janthinobacterium sp. | reverse complement strand
GGTTCCAACGCAGCCATTTCGCTGTCGCGCAAATCCTTGAGCACCAGGTTTTGCTTGAGCTGCACGCGAATGATGTTTCTTTCGGGATGGGTGGTAACGAGCGACATGGAATGGGCTGAAAACTTAAAGGACGGTTATGATGCGGCGAAAATTGACCGGGGTCAATGAGAGAAACAGGCGGGCTTCGCTATGATGAAGCCCTGCTTAAAGCGGGCACGTATCAGGAGAGGCCTGCGAAGTGTGAACCGCGACGTGGCGAACAATACCACTTATAAGGATCCGGTACAGCCGCCATGGCGATTCCATGGGCTCTGCGACTACGCTTCGGATTCAATTTCAGTGAGACATTAGAGAGGATTAAGCATTATGAGCAAACCTTTAGAAGGCATTAAAATCATCGACTTCACCCACGTGCAAGCCGGTCCTGCCTGTACCCAGTTGCTGGCCTGGTATGGCGCCGACGTGATCAAGGTCGAGCGTCCAGGCGCTGGCGACGTCACCCGCTCGCAGCTGCGCGATATCCCTGGCGTCGATGCCCTGTACTTCACCATGCTCAACAGCAACAAGCGTTCGCTGACGCTGGACACCAAAACGGCTGCAGGCAAGGAAGTCTTGACCAAGCTGATTAAAGAATCCGACGTTCTGGTCGAAAACTTTGGCCCAGGCGCACTGGACCGCATGGGTTTTACCTGGGAACACATCCGTGAACTGAATCCTGGCATGATCGTCGCATCGGTCAAGGGCTTCAGCGATGGCCACCACTACGAAGACTTGAAAGTCTATGAAAACGTGGCGCAGTGCGCCGGCGGCGCCGCATCGACCACCGGTTTCGACAGCGGTCCTCCTACCGTCAGCGCGGCCGCCTTGGGCGACAGCAACACCGGCATGCACTTGGCGATCGGCATCCTGACCGCCCTGATGAGCCGCGCCAAAGACGGCAAAGGCCAAAAAGTGGCCGTGTCGATGCAGGACAGCGTGTTGAACCTGTGCCGCGTCAAGCTGCGCGACCAGCAGCGTCTGGACCGTCTGGGCTACCTGGAAGAATATCCACAGTATCCTCACGGCAAGTTCAGCGATGTGGTGCCACGCGGCGGCAACGCCGGCGGCGGCGGCCAGCCAGGCTGGGTCCTGAAGTGCAAGGGCTGGGAAACCGACCCTAATGCTTACATCTACTTCACCATCCAGGGTCATGCCTGGGCGCCAATCTGCAAGGCGATCGGCAAGGAAGAGTGGATCGAGGATCCTGCGTACAACACCGCTTCGGCTCGCCAAGACAAGATCTTCGACATCTTCGCGACGATCGAAACGTGGCTGGCTGACAAGACCAAATTTGAAGCGGTCGACGTCCTGCGCAAATTCGACATCCCTTGCGCTCCAGTGCTGACGATGAAAGAAATCGCCAACGATCCATCGCTGCGCGCCAGCGGTACGATCACCGAAGTCGACCACAAGGAACGCGGCAAGTACCTGACCGTCGGCAGCCCGATCAAGTTCTCCGGCATGACCGTCGAAATCACCGGCTCCCCATTGCTGGGCGAGCACACCGACGAAGTGCTGGGTCAACTGGGTTACAGCAAACAGCAGATCACTGCATTGCACGAAGCAAAAGCTGTTTAATATAGAATAGCCATGCTCTGAGAGCGGCGTTCGGGAGTCTTTCAGACTTTTGAACGCCGCTTTTTTTTTCGTTATAAGCACGAGGGGATTCTTATGCAAGCCGATATCGATTACAAACAACTGGTCGGCGTGGTTGGCGACGCGATCGTGGTGTGCGACGCCGCCGGCGCCATCATTGAATGGAACCCGGCCGCCGAGCGCATGTTCGGCTTCACGCCGGACGAGGCGCTGGGCCAGTCGCTCGACCTGATCATTCCGGAACGCCAGCGCCAGCGCCACTGGGACGGTTACCACAAGACCATGGCGACCGGACAGACCCGCTACGGCCACGACGTCCTGCGCGTGCCGGCGCTGCACAAGGATGGCCGGCCGCTGTCGATCGCCTTCACGGTGGCCTTGCTGGGCGCGCCCGACAGCAACGCCAGCGCCATCGTCGCCGTCATCCGCGATGAAACCGTGCGCTGGGGCGAAGAGCGCAGCCTGCGCGCGCGTCTGAAGGAACTGGAAGCGCAAGCGGCGGCCAAGGCGCCCGAATAAGCCGGCGCGCGCCGCGCCGCATCCTGTTTTCTACCCATCAGACCCGCTCCCGCGGGTTTTTTTTATGATGTTGTTGATCTGAAAAGCAACGTCGTCAATATTGTCATAACTCAAAGACATTCGCTACAATGATGTTCTCGCATCATGCCCGTCGGCAAGGTGTCTCCGACCTTTATGCTGGTCAACGATCCGCCGCCGACCTGAACCTGGACGCCATCAACTTCGTCGGCATGACGTGCGATATCGGCACCGAGGGCAGCGAACGCACGGAACTGGGCAAGATGGCCGAAAAGGATCCGGAAGCCTCCAAGGCCAAGGCGGCCGCTTACAGCCAGCGTTATCACCGGGTCAGCGATGAAACGGTCCGGGCTGGGATTTGTCCGGCATGACCCAGCAGGCGCAGTTCACGCTGAACCTGGGCGAGATGGTCGCCAATGCGCCGAAGATGCCGGCATGGAAAGCCGGCGACGCTTTCGCCAAGGTGCGCGCCGCCAAATAAAAAGGGCGCCGGCGCAGGTTCAGGCCGGACGCCTGGACGGCAGGAATTCGGTGGCGAAATAAGCCAGCGCCAGCAGCGGAAAGACCATGCCGGCGGCCAGCGTGGCTTGCCAGCCATACGTCGCATACACCCAGCCGCCGAGGGCCGAGCCGGCCGCGCCGCCGGCAAAGAAGAGCGCCATGAAGACGCCGTTGAGGCGGCTGCGCACGGCGGCGCCAAGGACGAAAATCGTGCGCTGGCCCAGCACCAGGTTGGCGGCCACGCCCATGTCGAGCACGATAGAGGCCAGGGTCAGCAAGCCCAGCCCGACCGGCCGCGACACTTGCGTGAACATCGGCAGCGCAAAGCCGGTCAAGCCCAGCGCAAACGCCAGCGCGGTGGCGGGGCGGGTATGGCCGCGGTCGGCCAGGCGTCCGGCAATCGGCGAGGCGACGGCGCCGGCGACGCCGACCAGGGCGAAGATGGCGATGCCGGTTTGCGAGACGTGGAAGCGGGCGCTGGCCAGGGCCAGCGGCACTGTGGTCCAGAACAGGCTGAAGGCGCCGAACATGCCGGCGTGATACAGGGCGCGCCGACGCAATACCGGGGTGGTGGTGAACAGATGCCACATCGACGCCAGCAGGGCCGGGTAAGTGATGGTGGTGACCGGCTGCCGCGTCGGCAGGCGGCTGCGCAGCAGGAAGGCGAGCGAGGTGGTGGCGATGGCCGATATCACATAGATCACATGCCAGCCGAAATGGTCGGCCACCAGGCTGGCCACCGGGCGCGCCAGCATGATGCCCAGCAGCAGGCCGCTCATCACCTTGCCGATAACTTGCCCGCGCCGCTCTTCCAGCGAGAGGTGGGCGGCGAACGGCACCAGCACCTGGGCCGCCACGGCCCCCAGTCCGATGCACAGCGAGGCGGCGAGGAACAGCAGCGCATTGCTGGTGCTGGCGGCCACCACCAGCGCGGCGGCGGTGAGCAGCAGAGCGCTGAAGACCAGGCGGCGGTTTTCCACCAGGTCGCCCATCGGCACGATGAACAACAGGCCCAGGCAATAGCCGATCTGCGTCAAGGTCACGATCAGGCCGGCGGCCTGGGCCGACAAACCGGTGGCGACGCTGATCGGCCCCACCAGCGTTTGCGCGTAATACAGGTTGGCGACGATTAAGCCGCAGGAAGCGGCCAGCAGCGCCACCATGCCGCTGGAAATGTCTTTTGGTGTGGATGAATCGGTCACGCTAACTCCCTAACAATACTCATACTTCTGCGATGGCCCGGATCGGGCCCCGGCATTGTAAGCTGCCTGAGGAAGTTACGTATGGGAACGGATCGAGCCAAGCCGCCGTCCTTGTTTTACTTACATGATGGCGCCGAACAAGCCGCCGTCTTCCAGCGTGAGCAGGGTTTGTTTTGCCTTCAGGCCGCCGGCGAATCCGGTCAGCCCGCCGGACGCCCCGATGACGCGATGGCAGGGGGCGACGATGGAAATCGGGTTCTTGCCGCTCGCCGCCCCGACCGGCACCAGTTTCAATTGGCCGACAGGGGACCCTATCGTTTTATATGCATAGACATTGGCCCTCTCCTGATGCCTGGCTGGCTTGAACCGGGCCGACTGTTCAGGCCATCGTCTTGTGGATGTCGGCCGTGATTTCGTAGGAGCGCAGGCGGTGGGCGTGCTCGAAAATCTGCGAGGTGATCATCAGTTCGTCGGCGCCGGTGCTGGCGATGAAGCCTTGTAACTGGCGCGCCACCGTCTCCGGGCTGCCGATCGCGCTGCAAGACAGGACGGAGTCGAGCAAGGCCTTTTCCTGCGGACCCAGTTGCTCCAGATAGCCGGGACGCGGCGGCGGCAGGCGCGACGGCCGGCCGCTGCGCAGGTTGACGAAGGCTTGCTGCATCGACGTGGCGCGCAACTGCGCTTCCTCATCCGTATCGGCGGCGAAGACATTAAAGCCCAGCATCACATACGGCTGGTCCAGCTGCGCCGACGGCTTGAAGTTGGCGCGGTAAAAAGCCACCGCCTGCATCATCTGCTGCGGCGCGAAATGCGAGGCGAAGGCGTAGGGCAAGCCAAAATGCGCGGCCAGCTGAGCGCCGAACATGCTGGAGCCGAGAATCCACACCGGCACCTTGCTGCCTTTGCCGGGCACGGCCAGCACGTGTTGGCGCGGCTGGTCCGACATGTAATCCATCAACTCGAGCACGTCTTGCGGGAACTCGTCCGAGTTCGATTCGAGGTTGCGGCGCAGCGCGCGCGCCGTGTTCTGGTCGGAGCCGGGCGCGCGCCCCAGGCCGAGGTCTATGCGGCCCGGATACAACGCTTCCAGCGTGCCGAACTGTTCGGCGATCACCAGTGGCGAATGGTTGGGCAGCATGATGCCGCCGGCGCCGACGCGGATCGTCGACGTGCCGGCGGCGACATGGGCGATCACCACCGCCGTGGCGGCGCTGGCGATGCCCGGCATGCCGTGGTGCTCCGCCAGCCAGTAGCGCCGGTAGCCCCAGCGTTCCCCGTGGCGGGCCAGGTCGAGCGAGTTGCGGAAGGAGTTGGCGGCGTTGCTGCCCTCGGCGATGGGGGCGAGGTCGAGTATGGAAAATGGAATCATGTCGGCGATATCGGGCTATTTTGTAGGAACACCATGGCGGATTTTGCAAGGCCATGCGGACGACAGGGACCTTGCCGGCAGAGAGGGCGCAAGGTGCGCCGCGCCGCCATCGCGCTGTCCGACAACATAGCACGCTTCAGCGCGGCGCGTTTTTTTGCGCCAGGATTTCCTGCAACTGGGCCAGGCGCACCGGTTTGACGATGTGGAAGTCGAAGCCGGCCTCGCGCGCCCGGCGCTGGTCCTTTTCCTGGCCCCAGCCGGTGACGGCCACCAGCACGCAGTGGCGGGTCAGGGGATTGGCGCGCAGGCGCTGCGCCAGTTCGTAACCGTCGAGGCCGGGCATGCCGATGTCGAGGAAGGCGAATTCGGGAAGGAAGGATTCGGCCGCCAGCAGCGCCGCCAGGCCGTCGTAGCTGACGTGCACCAGCTGGCCGCTGGCGTCCAGCAAGGTCTGCAGGGTATTCGCATGGTCGATATTATCGTCGGCCAGCAGCACGCGGTGGGCCTGCAGCATGGTCTCGGGCGCCAGCCCCAGCCCCAGCGCCGGTGCCGCGGCCGGCGCGCCGCATTCGGCCTGCGCCAGCGGCAATTCGACGGTAAAGGTGCTGCCTTGGCCCTCGCCGGCGCTGCCGGCGGCCAGACTGCCGCCATGCAGTTCCACCAGGCGGCGCGCCAGCGGCAAGCCGATGCCCAGGCCGGCCTGGGAGCGGCCCAGCGACTGGTCGGCCTGGAAGAAGATCTCGAACACCTGCGCCAGGATGTGGGCCGGGATGCCGATGCCGGTATCGGCGATGACGACCTGGACGCGGTCGCCGCGCAAGACCGCCGTCAGGGCGATATTGCCGCCCGGCGCAGTGTATTTGGCGGCGTTGTTGAGCAGGTTGGCAAACACTTGCGACAGGCGCGTCGCATCGCCGTTCAGGCGCACCGCCTCCGGCGGCAGGCTGACCAGCAACTGGTGGCCGCGCTTGTCGATGAAGTGGCTCACCGTTTCCCGTGCGTAGGCGATGACGTCTTGCAGCGTCAGCGGTTCGCGCTTGATGCTCAGTTTGTTGGTGGTGATGCGCGAAACGTCCAGCAAGTCGTCGATCAGGCGCACCATCTGGCGCAACTGGCGCTCCATGATTTCCAGCAACTGGCGCGGCGGCGCGCGCACGCCGTTACCCATGCGCAGGATTTCCAGCGCATTCACCAGCGGCGCCATCGGGTTGCGCAACTCGTGCGCCAGGGTCGCCAGGAATTCATCCTTGCGCGCGTCGGCGGCGATCAGCGCCGCCTGGGCGCTCTGGCGTTCCGCCATTTCGCTGGCGGCCGCCTGCTTGGCCTGGTCCAGCGCCAGCGCGGCGCGCTGCAGCGAGGCGGCTACCTGTTCGGCTTCCTTGAAATCGAGCCGCGGGATGATCACCGGGGCGCCGGTGCCGAGCGCGGTGGCGGGCGAGATCAGCGCCTGCACCGAAGCGGCGATGCGGCCGCCGACCAGCCAAGCCAGGCCGAGGCCGGCGGTCAGCAAGACCACGGTGGCCAGGATCAGCGATTCGAGCGTGCGCAGCAGGCCGGCGCTGAGGCTCTGGCGCGGGATGCTCAGCACCACGGTCCAGCCGGACTTGGGCGAACGGCTGTAGATGCTGACCACCGGGATGCCATCCAGCGTCCTCGTGTCGACATGATCTTCCTGCGCCAGCTTCAGGCGCTGCATCAGGCCGGCGCCGGCCTGCTTGCCCAGGTAGGTGCGCATGTCGCGGTTGCGCGCCACCACCGTGCCGCGGCTGTCCATGATGGTGGCGCGCCATGTGTCGGGCAATTTCTGGTCGCTGAGGATGCTCACCAGGGTTTGCGGCTGCAGCCCCGCCGTCAGGACGCGCGCGATGACGCCGTGGCGGAATACCGGGACGCCGATGGTGACGAAGGGCGCTGCGCCCGAGGCCGGCTGGTACAGGTCCGACACCACCGGCTGGCCGCCCCGCAGCACGCGCTGCACCAGGTTCGGGTCGTCGTCCCCTTGCGCCGTTTCACCGGCGTGCGTCACGGTATTCATCAATTGCCTGCCGCTCGCGGGTTCCAGCAAGCTGATATCGGTGATCGGCAGGATGGCGTGGACATTCGTCGCCTGGGCCTGGAATTCGCTCAGGTCGTAGAGTTCGATGTCATTCGAGGTCGAGAGCGTGCGTAGCGAGGTGGTGACGGTGTCGAAATCGCGATCGACCACCGCCACCATGGAACGCGCGGTGGAGAGCGCCTCGCCCAGCAGCAGCGTGCGCTCGACCTGGTAGTGGTCGTAGATCAGGTAGGCCGACACCAGCGCGGCCGGCAACACGCAGGCGAACACCAGCATGGCGAGGCGGAAGCGGATGCTCGGCAAGCGCTCGGGCGCGGCGCCCGTGGCCGGCGCGGCGGTGGCGGATCGGAGGAAAGGAAGCGGCAATCGGTATTCGCTTTTTTGGTTTATCGTAATGGGTTCAAAAAAACAGGCATACTTCTGCGGCGAGCGCAGCCTTTTGTCGGCATAAGAGCGAGCAAGCTGTGCCATAGAGTATAGCGATTTCGTCACGGCTTTTCCGCCTTGATGCAGCAAAACGGGAATTTTTATAAAAGCAGGAAAGTTTTATTCAGAACAAAGGTCGAGTCAACGTGAAATCCCTGTCGAAGCAATTACTCTCGCCGCTGGTCGCCGGGGCAGGAGCCAGGGCTGGAGTTGTGGCCGCTTCGCCGCCTGTCTGCCGCCGCGGCGCGATACGGCGGCGTTGCGCCGCTCTCGTTCTCGGCCTGCTTGCGGCCGGTTTCGGCGCCCGGGTGCAGGCCGGCACTTTATCCATGCTGGTCGATACCGGCACGGAAATGCCGGTGGCGCAGCTCCACGCCAGCCAAGTGCTGGGCGGCCTGCAAAAGGACCTGGGCGAAGCGTTGGCCTCCAGGCTGGGGCGGACGGCGAATTTCACCGCCTTGCCGCGCAAGCGCATTGCCGAGGCGCTGGAAAACGGCAAGGCCGATTTGCTGTGCATGTACCTGCCGGAATGGCTGCCCGGCGATTTCAACTGGAGCCAGGGATTTTTCCCGATTGTCGAAGTGGTCATTTCCGACCTCAGCGTGGCCGCGCCGCACACCCTGGCCGACCTGGCCGGGCAAACGGTCGGCACCGTGCTCGGCTATTCCTATCCGGAGATGGAGCAGGCCTTGGGCAGCGCTTTCGTGCGCGAGGATGCGCCGAGCGCGGAAAACAATTTGCGCAAGATGAGCATCGGCCGCATTCATTATGCATTGACCACCACGGCTTACCTGGCTTACCACCTGAAGACCGGCGGCCCGATGGCGCTGCATGCGCCGCTGGTGGTGAAAAGCTATCGCACCGAATGCGCGGTGTCGCGCCGCGGGCAAGTCTCGGTCGGCGAGGTGAACACCGCCATCGGCCAGATCGTCAGGGACGGCACGCTGAACCGCATCTTGATGCGCTATCAATAGGTTCTAAGCAAAGGTTCTAAACAAATAAGCGGACGATAAGATCGCAGCATGATCCCTGCCACTTTTCCTTCCATGCGCGCGGAACCATGCAGGCGCGGGCCTGCTCCAATGGTGAAGGAACTGCAGCATGCATGATGAGACGATTCCGGCATTGGCCTACCCGCGGCCGCAACTGGTGCGCGATCAGTGGCAGTCGCTGAACGGCGCGTGGCGCTTCGCCTTCGACGACGAGCGGCGCTTCCAACTGCCCGGCGACACCATCGAATGGACGCACGAGATCATCGTGCCGTTTCCACCGGAAGCGCAGGCCAGCGGCATCGGCGACCGCGGCTTTCATAAGGCTTGCTGGTACCGGCGCGAGTTCGACGTCCCTCCGGGGGAAGGGCCGGTGCTGCTGCATTTCGGCGCTGTCGACTACCTGGCCAGGGTCTGGGTCAACCAGCAACTGGTGGCCGAGCACGAAGGGGGCCATACGCCTTTTTTCGCCGATATAGGCAGCGTGCTGAACAGCACTGGCCGGCAAAGCGTGACCGTCTATGTCGAAGACGATCCGCACGACCTGGCCAAGCCACGCGGCAAGCAGGACTGGCAGCGCGAGCCGCACTCGATCTGGTATCCACGCACCACCGGCATCTGGCAATCGGTGTGGCTGGAACGGGTTGGGATGACCTATATCCAGAAACTGCGCTGGACCCCGGTGTTCGAGGGTTTTGAAATCGGATGCGAAATTTTTGCCGCCGGCAACCTCGAGGACGACTTGATCGTCGAAGTCAAGATCTGGCATGGCGACAGCCTGCTGGCGGACGACCAGTACAAATTGCTGGCGCAGGAGGCCAACCGCAAGATCGCGCTGTCGGACCCGGGCATCGACGATTCGCGCAACGAACTGCTGTGGACGCCGGAGCGGCCGACCTTGCTCGACGCCGAAATCGTCCTGCGCCGCGACAAGGCGGAAGTGCTGGATACCGTGCGCTCGTACACGGCGCTGCGCTCGGTGGCGATCAACCGCGACCGCTTCATGCTGAACGGATCCCCCTACCAGTTGCGGCTGGTGCTGGACCAGGGCTACTGGCCGGATACGCTGATGGCGGCGCCGTCCGACGAAGCCTTGCGCCGCGACGTGGAGCTGGCCAAGGCGATGGGCTTCAACGGCGTGCGCAAGCACCAGAAGATCGAGGATCCGCGTTACCTGTACTGGGCCGACAGGCTGGGCTTGCTGGTATGGGAGGAAATGCCCTCGGCCTACCGCTTTTCCACCCGGGCCATCACGCGCATGGTGCGCGAATGGAGCGAAGTGATCGAGCGCGATTTCAGCCATCCCTGCGTGCTGGTGTGGGTGCCGTTCTATGAATCCTGGGGCGTGCCGAACCTGACCGCGAGCCAGCCCCATCGCAATGCGGTGGAAGCGCTGTACCACCTGACCCGCACGCTGGACGCGACGCGTCCGGTGATCGGCAACGACGGCTGGGAAGCGTCGGCCACCGACATCCTCGGCATCCATGACTACGATAGCGATCCCGAGCGCCTGCAGGCGCGCTACGCCATTTCTGACAGCGAACGCAACAAACTGTTCGACCAACGCCGTCCGGGTGGACGCATTTTGACGCTGGACGGTTTTCCGCACCGCGGCCAGCCGGTCGTGCTGACGGAATTCGGCGGCATAGCCTTCGACAAGGGTGGCACCGACGGCAAGACGTGGGGCTATTCGCGCGTCGGCAGCGAAGCCGACTTCCTTGATCTGTACCGCCGTTTGCTGGCGGTGGTTAACAACACGCAATTGTTCAGCGGCTTTTGTTATACCCAGTTCGCCGATACGTTTCAGGAAACAAATGGCTTGCTGATGGCTGACCGAACGCCGAAAGTCGCGCTGGAATTGATCAGCGCGGCTACCCGCGATATAAAAATCGCCCCCTAAGAGGTCATTTTGAAACAGCTGCTAAAACACGCTGTCGCAAGCGCACAACGTCGTTCTCCCTTAATAATTATTGAAAGGAATAAACATGACTGAGCCAACGGCGCAGACGGCGGCGCCTTTTTTATCCTGGTGGCAGGCTGGATACGAAGGCGCCGACCATGTCAACCACATCGGCCAGGGATTGTCGATGAACCAGGCCACCGGCCATCTGCAGCGCGTGCGCGAGGATTATGCGCTGCTGCGCCAGTTCAATATTCGCACAGTGCGCGAAAGCATAGGCTGGCGCCTGGTGGAGCAGGACGGGCGCTTCGACTTTTCCTCGCTGGAGCAGCGCGCCCGCGTGGCCCAGGAAATGGGCTTGCAAATCTGCTGGACTTTCTGCCACTACGGCTGGCCGCCCGATATCGACTTGTTTTCGCCGCAATTTGTCGAGCGCTTTACGCGTTTTTGCCGTGCCGCCTGCGTCTACCTGGCGCCGTTTTCACAAGGCGAACCGGTGTATTCGCTGATCAATGAAATTTCGTTTTTCAGCTGGGCGTTGTCGGCCCACATGTTTAGCTTTGCCGGCATGCATAGGCCGAATGCGGGGCCGGACGGCAAGCGCCAGCTGGTGCGCGCCAGCATCGCCGGGTGCGACGCCATCCGCGAAATCCAGCCGCACGCACGTTTCCTGCAATGCGATCCGCTGATCCATGTGATCGCGCCGGCCGAGCGGCCGGACTGGGCCGGATCGGCGCTGGCCTGGCGCAATTCGCAGTTCGAGGCCTGGGATATGTTGTGCGGCCACTGCGAACCCGAACTGGGCGGCCATCCACGCTACCTTGATTTGCTCGGGCTAAATT
This sequence comes from Janthinobacterium sp., assembly GCA_036009485.1. Lineage (GTDB taxonomy): Bacteria > Pseudomonadota > Gammaproteobacteria > Burkholderiales > Burkholderiaceae_D > Janthinobacterium. The sequence continues at coordinate 3,843 of DASYLQ010000439.1, read as the reverse complement.
ATTACCACAGCAACCAATGGGAAAGCGGCAGCAACCTGCGCCTGTGGTGGCACCTGGACGACCCGCGGCGCATGCCCTTGCACTCCTTGCTGCTGGAGATGGAGCAGCGCTACGGCCGTCCGCTGATGCTGGCCGAAACCAGCCACGTCGGCAGCGGCCGCGGCGTCTGGATACGCGAAATGGCGCAGGAGGCGGCGCTGGCGCGGCAAAAGGGCGGCGACCTGCGCGGCATCTGCATCTATCCCATCATCGACCGGCCGGATTGGGAAGATCCCGACTTCTGGCACCGCAGTGGCTTGTGGGACGTCGATACAGGCGGGCCGGATCCCTTGCGGCGCGTGCTGTCCGAACCATACGCCATGGGCTTGCGCCAGGCCCAGCGCCTGACGGATGCGCTTTGTGCCAGCAATGCGCCCCTGGAGCGGGAAGGGGGCGGTATGACGAGCATTGTTGTTTTTTCCCACCTGCGCTGGGATTTCGTCTATCAACGGCCTCAGCAGTTACTCTCGCGGCTGGCGCAGTTTTACCGCGTGCTGTTTGTCGAAGAACCGGTATGGCAAGAGGGTGAGGGTCGCCTGGTATTGTCGACGCCGGCGCCGAACGTGACGGTATGCCAGCCGCATACTCCGGTGCGGGCGGCCGGGTTTCATGACGACCAGCTGGCCGTGCTGCAATCCTTGCTGGCCCAGCTGACGCCGCGGGAAGATTGCATCGCCTGGTTTTACACGCCGATGGCGCTGCCCTTGTTGCAGCAACTGCAGACGCGCCTGGTGGTGTATGACTGCATGGATGAACTGGCCGCATTCAAGGGTGCCCCGAAACAGTTATTGCAGCGCGAAACCGCCTTGCTGGCGCGCGCCGACCTGGTGTTTGCCGGCGGTCCCAGCTTGTACGAGGCCAGGCGCGCGCGCCATCCGAATGTCCATTGTTTCCCCAACAGTGTAGACGTGGTGCATTTCGAACAAGCGCTGGATCGCAACAATGCCCATCCGGCGCACCTGGACATCGGCCGGCCGCGCCTCGGGTATTACGGCGTCATCGATGAACGGATAGACCCGCAACTGATCGCCGCGCTGGCCGACACCCATCCGGAATGGCAGATCGTGTTGGTCGGACCGGTGCTGAAGCTCGATCCGGCCAGCCTGCCGCAGCGGCAGAATGTCCATTACCTTGGCCAGCATTCCTATAAGGCCCTGCCGCATTTTCTGGCGGGCTGGGATGTCTGCCTGCTGCCGTTTGCGCTGGACCAGACGACGCGTTTCAGCAGCCCGGCCAAGCTGCTGGAATACATGGCGGCGCAATTGCCTATCGTCAGCACGCCGATCACCGACGTCGCCATTCCCTACGGCGACATCGTCAGTATCGCGGCCGACGCCGACGCTTTCGTCCGTGCCTGCGAAGCGGCGCTGGCCGCGACGCCGGAACGGCGCCATGCAGCCGAGGCGAAGATGCGGGCCGTGGTGTCGGCCACTTCCTGGGATGCGACGGCGGAACGCATGCGCGCGCTGCTGGAGTCGACGCCAGGGCACCTCGAAAAACCGTAGCGAGCAAGCTCGATATCGCGTTGAGTAGCGGAGTCGTACGGAGGTACGGGGCGCCGAACCGGCGAGCAACGGAGACGCGAGAGCGGGCTGCGCAGCAGGTTTTTCGAGGTGCCCTACCATCTCAGTACCCATTCATAAACAATTGTATTTTTTGTCTTCCATAGCGGGCACGCTGCGGCGTTGCCCGTCGCTCGCAGTGCCCGCACCGCGTCGCGCCGGCTTGCGGGAGTAGCGTCTTGCAGGGCGCTGCCGTGACGCAGGCGCGGGAAGCATCCCGCGAAACCCCTGTCACACCATCCCGCTATGTTCGCCAAAATTCCACACTTATTTCCGGCTGGGTACTAGCCATTTCATTATTCATGCTATTTAAACAAATATAATAAATCGCCTGTTGTTGAAATGACTGTATGAATATTTCTTTGTGTTAATAAAATATTTTTAAGTGTAGATTAAAATATTGTAAAGGTTGAGTTTTTGTATTTTATTTTCTTGCCGAGTGTGTTTCATTATTGCGATATCGCTAAAGCGATAAGCTATTTTCTGAAAATAAATTCCCATATGGCAAGTCATGCTTTACCATAACAAGCGGTATCGCTATCAAGCATCTGCATCACTGCGGTAACCATCCTCGTTCCACATTGATGAGTTTGTCGATACATTGCTGTGCGTATAAATAGTGTGCAGAATGCAATCGATCATGACATGCTTTTGTATTAAGCAAAGGCCAGGGATCTGTATGCCGTCGAAACCGCCATGTCTGAAACCGCTAAATCTTTTTTGCTTCCTGTTCGCCTTCTGCCTGAATGGCCACTGCGCGGATGCCAGCGTCGGCGCGTCGGCAACTGCTGCTGTGCAGACGCAAGTGGCAAACGATGCCGTCCCGCGCCGTGGCACCCTGTACCGTATTCGTTACAAGGGCAAGACCAGCTATCTGTTTGGCACGGTTCATGCTGGGAAAAAGGATTTTTTCCCGCTTGAACCTGAAGTTAACCAAGCCTTGGCCAAGGCCAGCAAACTGGTCATCGAACTGGATATCCGTGAAAACCGACCCTTCCAGACGGCGCTCGACAAGCACGGCTTTTACCCGCCGGGAGATTCGATCCGCAATCACCTGTCACCCGAGGCCTTTGGCAAGTTGAGACTGGCCTTGTTCAAGGCTGGCCTGGATATCGGCGCGGTCGGGCATTACAAGCCATGGCTGGTCGCCAACCTGCTGGTCGGGCAAGAGCTCGAGCAACACGGTTTCGAGCGCAGCCAGGCGGTCGAGTTTTACCTGCTGGAGGCGGCCCAAAAACAGGCAAAAAAAGTGCTGGAACTGGAAAGCGCCGACTATCAGTTGTCACTCTTCGATACGATGGACGATCGCCAGCAAGAACGCTATATGCTGGAAAACCTGGCCGATCTCGATGACGGCGACTCCCTGCGCAAATCCGAAGGATTGATCGATGCCTGGAGCACGGCCGATGCGCGCAAGATCGACGCGCTGATGCATGACTTGACGACAGGCGATACCGTCTCTTCCAACTTCATTCGACGCACCTTGCTGGGCAAGCGCAACCCCGAGATGGCGACGACGATTGAAAACATCATGAAAGATGATCAGGTGGCTTTCGTCGGCGTTGGCTTGTTGCATTTGATTGGCCGCAATGGTTTGCCGCAGTTGTTAATGCAACGCGGCTACGACGTCGAGAAAGTCTATTGAGCGGGACCGGTTATAGCCCGGCCCCGCCTGCCACCTTTTATCGCCTATGCCGCCACAAACCATTCAGTTTCCTAATACCGCTGCAGCATGCCATTTGCCACGCGCACGCGGTCGCCGGGGTTAGCACTGGGCAAGGTATCCAGAATCACGGTTCGCATGCTGCCGTCGTCCAGGCGCATGATGACCCGATAGACCCGGTCGCTGTCCGACGATCCCGTGGACGATCCTGATGAAGCGCCCGATGACAATCCAGATGAAGATGCGGAACTGCCGACGCCGCCAGCCCCGACTGCACCGCCCAAGGCCATAGCCTGCGCGTGCGTAATCACATCAATGGTTTGCACTACGCCAGATGCCGCCATCGATGTGCTCTGATCGCTCATTCCGGAAGCACTGGTCAGCCCGGACGAGGAGGAACCGCTGGCGCCGCCCGAAGCGCTCGAACCGGTCGCACCGGTCGATCCCGGATACGCTGAGGAAGCACCGCCGGTGCCTGACGTTCCGGACTTTGTGGAGCCGCCGGAGCCGCTCATGTCGCTAGCGCTCATGCCGGTGGAACCGCTCATGCCGCTTGTGCCGGTGGAACCGCTTGTGCTG
>DASYLQ010000438.1:0-4744 GCA_036009485.1 Janthinobacterium sp. | reverse complement strand
GTCGCCGGCGCCGTGGCCGCAGGTGTCGTTGATGATCTTGAACTGGTCCAGGTCCATGTACAGCAGGGCGTGGACATGGCCGTCTTCCTTGGCCGAGTGCAGCGCGGCGGCGATCTGCGCTTCGAACTCGCGCCGGTTGATCAAGCCGGTCAGGATATCGTGGCTGGCGTGCCAGGACAGTTGCTGGGCCAGCTTGCGCTCGTGGCTGACGTCGTGGAAGACCACCACCGCGCCGAGGATCTCGCCGCTGCGCGACCAGATCGGCGCCGCCGAATCCTCCACCGCGATACGGCGGCCGTCGCGCGTGACCAGCTGGCTGTGCGAGGAAACCGCGATCGCCTGACGCAGCCGCAGGCATTTGATCGCGACGTTTTCCAGCGGCGCGCCGCTGCCTTCGTCGACCAGGCGCAGCGTGTTGCGGATGTCGACGCCGTGCGCCAGCTGATTGCTCCAGCCGGTCAGCTGCTCGGCGACGCGGTTCAGGTATTGCGTGCAGCCTTGTGCATCGGTGGTGATGACGGCGTCGCCGATCGAGCCCAGCGTCACCTCGGCCAGCTCCTTGCACTCGGCGCTGCGCAAGTCCTTGAGCATGCGCTCGGTGATGTCCCAGATGATGCCCAGCGTGCGCTCGGGCCGGCCATCGGCATCGCAAAAGACGCGGGCCTTCGCCGCCAGCCAGCGCATGCCGCCGTCGGGCCGGACGACGCGGTATTCCAGCGCATAGCCGTCGCGCCGGTCGACCCCGTCCTGCAGAATGTCGACCACCATGTCGCGGTCGCCAGGATGGACGAATTCCAGGAAGGCCAGGAAGGAATGGTTCAGTGGATGCGGCGCCAGTCCGAGCAGCGCCGCACCGGGGGCCGACCAGCTGACCGTGCCGTCGATGATTTTGCCGTTGGCGATATGCGAATCCCAGATTGCCATGTGCGCCGCTTCCAGCGCCAATTGCAAACGTCGTTGAAGGTCGCCCATCGAGCCTCCGCAAGTGAAAAAAGAGAAAATGCGAAGTAGCAATCCAGATTCGACCGCGCCGGCAAAATTAGGTTCCTCGGCATTGGGAAGCTCTTACGCGCCGGGCGGCGCTCAGGCTTGCGGCTTGAGCGCTTTCAGCAGATGCCTGGTGCCGCTTGCCGCGGCCAGCGCCAACGCCCCGGCCAGCAGGCCGGCGCCGGCTTCCAGCAGCAGCGGCACGGTCCATTCCAGCGCGCGGCCGATGCCGGCCAGCGCCGCCGCCGCTTGCGCCGCCTCTTCGGTGAGGGCATGCGCGCCCGGCAAGCCGTGCATCAGGATGCCGCCGCCGACCGTGAACATGGCGGCCGTGCCGGCCAGCGACAGCGTCTTCATCAGCTTCGGCGCGGCCGCCAGCAGCAGCCGGCCGGTGCCGCGCCACAGTCGCACCGCCGCGCCGCCGCCCTGGCGCAGGCTCAGGTACAGGCCGGCGTCGTCGAGCTTGACGATGCCGGCGACCAGGCCGTACACGCCGACCGTCATCAGCACGGCGATGCCGGCCACCACCGCGACCTGCTGGCCGAACGGCGCCTCGGCCACGGTGCCCAGGGTGATGACGATGATTTCGGCCGACAGGATGAAATCGGTGCGGATCGCGCCCCTGATCTTGTCCTTTTCCAGCGCCGTCAGGTCGATGGCGGGATCGCCCAGCGCCTTCAGCACGGCGGCCTCGTGGGTCGGATCCCTCTTGCGGTGCAGCAGCGCGTGGGCGATCTTTTCAAACCCCTCGTAGCACAGATAGGCGCCGCCCAGCATCAGCAGCGGCGTGATGGCCCAGGGCAGGAAGGCGCTGACGGCCAGCGCCGACGGCACCAGGAGCGCCTTGTTCTTCAGCGAGCCGAGGCCGACCGCCCATACCACCGGCAATTCGCGTTCCGGCTGCAGGCCGGCCACCTGCTGCGCGTTCAGCGCCAGGTCGTCGCCCAGCACGCCGGCGGTCTTCCTGGCGGCGACCTTGCTCATCAGGGCGACGTCGTCGAGGATGCTGGCGATGTCGTCGAGCAGGGCCAGCAGGCTGGCGGCCATGTCAGCGGGCTCCCCGGCGGTGCGGCGGTGTGCTGCGCAGATGGCATGGTTTCATGGTCGTGAGCCCGGTCGGATGATTGGAAACGATGCGCGATGGCGTCGAGGGAGACAGCGCTCGATAATAGCGCAGCCGCGCAGCCGGCGGGGCGCGATTTTGGTCCGGCGGTGGTCCGGCGGCGGCCTCTACTTGTCCTATCGCAACGCCGTGTAGAATTGTCAGACCGAATTTACATCAAACCTGGGGAAAAACAAGCATGAGTTTTGCGAACTGGATCACTTTTGTCGCCGCCGCCTGCATCATTGCCGTGTCGCCCGGTTCCGGCGCCGTGCTGTCGATGTCGCATGGCCTGTCCTACGGCGTGAAAAAAGCCAGCGGCACCATCGTCGGCCTGCAGCTCGGGCTGTTGCTGGTGTTGTTCATCGCCGGCGCCGGCGTCGGCTCCCTGCTGCTGGCCTCGGAGATCGCCTTCAACATCGTCAAGACGGTCGGCGCGCTGTACCTGATCTACCTCGGTCTCAGCCAATGGCGCGCCAGGGTCCATGTCACCGACACGGCGCAAGCGGCGGCGCCGGCCAGCGCGGCGCCGGCGCTAAAAAAGCGCGTGCTGACGGGCTTCCTGACGAATGCGACTAATCCGAAAGGCATCATCTTCATGGTGGCGGTGCTGCCGCAATTTATTTCCAGCCACTTGCCCCTGCTGCCGCAATTGCTGATCCTGGCGGCGACCATGTGCACGATCGACCTGGTGGTGATGCACAGCTATGCTTTCCTGGCGTCTTCGATGCAGCGTTTTTTCCGCGACGCCCGCGCCGTCAAGAAACAGAACCGCGTCTTCGGCGGCTTGCTGATGGCGGTCGGCACGGCGCTGTTTTTCGTCAAGCGCGGCGCGCAAACATGAATTTTCAGGACCATCCGTATGCGCCTTAGCTTGCTTAACACGGCCGCCTTGCTGGCGCTGGGTGCATTTTGCACGCTGGCCCTGGCCGATCCCCCCGGACTGGTCGGACGCGTTTCCAGCGCCCAGGGACGGGTGGCGATCAGCGGCGGCGCCGAAGACGCCAGCGGCAACTTGCTGAACTGGCCCATCAGCAGCGACAGCCATGTAACCACGGCCAGCGGAGCCAGCGCCGAATTGCGCGTCGGCTCGGCGACGCTGCGCCTGGATGGCGATTCCGAACTGGAGGTGACGCAGCTCGATGAAGACAATTTCCGCCTGCGCTTGAATTACGGCAGCGTCAGCGTGCGCATCCAGAATCCGGACATGTTGCGCGGCTTCGAGCTGCAGACCGCTCAGGTGCGCGTCTCGCTGCCGCTGCCGGGCAAGGTCCGCGTCGATACCGAACGCGCGGCCGATACCAGCGTGGTCAGCGTGACGGATGGCTTGGCCCAGGTCGACGGCGGCAGTGCCAGCCTGACCGTGCGCGCCGGCAGACGCGCCGAGATCCACAACGACGACGTGCGTACCGGCGAGCTGGTGCGCGACGCCTTCGACAATTGGCCGGAGACGCCGGATCCGGCTCCGCTGGCGCTGCGTTACGTCTCGGACGATGTCACAGGTTACGAGCAGCTGGACCAATACGGCAGTTGGAGCAACGACGACCAATACGGCGCCGTCTGGCAGCCGAGCGCGGTGCCGGCCGGCTGGGCGCCCTATCGCGACGGCCGCTGGGTCTGGGTCGATCCCTGGGGCTGGACCTGGATCGACGACTTGCCGTGGGGGTATGCGCCTTCGCATTACGGCCGCTGGGTCTTCCTGCACCAGCGCTGGGGCTGGGCCCCGGGCGGCGTGCGCGGCCGGCAGGTGTGGGCGCCGGCGCTGGTCGGCTGGGTCGGCGGCGACCAGTGGCAAGTCAGTTCCGGCGCCGGCGGGCGGCGCGCGCCGCAGCCGGCCGGCGGCTGGTTCCCGCTGTCGCCGCGCGACCGTTTTGTGCCCGGCTACCGGGTCTCGGCGCAATACGAGCAGCGCATCAATGCCGCGCATGACGCCAAATGGGGCAGCCGCGTCGACGAGCATGCCCGTGTCGATCATCGCGACGGCGTGACGGTGCTGCCGCACGCGCAATTCGGTGCGCCCGGCACGGTGACGCAAGCGGCGCGCGCCAGCCTTCCTGCTGGCCAGTTGCGCAATGCGCCCGCGGCGGCGCCGCCGGTCGCCGGGCGGACCTTGGGCGACTATGCGCCGCGCCGGGCGGACCAGCCATTGTCCTGGCAGGGGCGCCAGGGCCAGCCGCAGGCGGCGCCAGGCCAGGCCGTGGCGCCGGGACGGCGCGATATCCCGGTGCGCAATTTCCAGCGCCCCGAGCCGCTCCAGCCGTCCCCGCTGGCCGTGCCGCGCCCGGCGCAGGAACCCCGGCGCGAGGGCAATCGCGATCGCGCCGGGCATGCCGAGGAGCGCAAACCCTGATAGTTGCTAAAATATAACTGTGTTTTTTTTCAGCTTAACCCTGTATTTTTGTCGTTCAGACTGAAAAAAATGCATTTCGTCACATTCGGATGGCGCCGCCGCCGCGTCTCTTTTATAGTGACGACACTGCAAAACAGCGCAGCCGGACGGAAGCAGCAACGCGACAGGCGGCCCAATACGCCAGCGTTGACTGGGCTTTCGAGACAGTACCGATGTCCCGCTATTTCTTTACGATGGAAATAGTTTTAAGCCAGCTCACAAGAGCTGGCTTTTTTTTTGTGCGCGAATCGGACCCCGGCCGGGGT
>DASYLQ010000437.1:0-7681 GCA_036009485.1 Janthinobacterium sp. | reverse complement strand
CGCATCCTCAGCATCGAGCAGATCGCCGCCGGCCTGGCGCGCCTGCCGGTAGCCGCCATGCCGGGGAGCCAGCCATGAGCGCGCCCATCCATATCCTGGTGGTCGACGACATCGTGCAAAACCTGACGGCGGTCGAGGCCTTGCTGGCGCGTCCCGGCATTGCCATCCTGAAGGCGGGCTCCGGCGCCGAGGCGCTGGAAATGCTGCTGGCGAATGAAGTGGCGCTGGCGCTGATCGACGTGCAGATGCCGCAGATGGATGGCTTTGAACTGGCCGAGCTGATACGCGGCAGCGAGCGCACCCGCGCCATCCCGCTGATCTTCCTGACCGCCGCCACGCGCGAACCGAGCTACAGCTTCCGCGGCTACGAGGCGGGGGCGGTGGATTTCCTGTTCAAGCCGATCGAGGCCAAGGCCCTGATCAGCAAGGTCAACGTGTTCGTCGAGCTCTACCAGCAAAAGAAATTGCTCTCGACCCAGCTCGACGAATTGAAACACGCGCTGCACCTGAACGAATTGTTTACCGCCGTGCTGGGCCACGATTTGCGCACCCCGCTGTCGGTGGTGATGAACGGGGCCATGCTGCTGCCGCTGATAACGGACCAGCCGAAAGTGATCACCACGGCGAACCGCATCCAGGCCAGCGCCAGGCGCATGGCGCAGATGGTCGACCAGTTGCTGGACCTGGCGCGCATCCGTTCCGGCGGCATGCAGTTGCGCACCGGCACGCACGACTACGCCGACATCTGCGCCCTGGTCGCCGATGAATTGCAAACGCCCGGCAAGCCGGCGCGCATCCACGTCGCCAGCAGCGGCAACGTCAGCGGCGTGGTCGATGTCGGCCTGTTTTCGCAAGTGATGTCCAACCTGCTGTGCAACGCCCTCAACCATGGCGCAGAAGGCCAGCCGGTGCAGCTGGAGATCGACGGCGGCGGCCGCGACGTCATCGTGGTGCGCGTGGCTAACCTCGGCGTCATCCCGCCGCAATTGCTGCCGCGCATATTCGAGCCCTTCCACCAAGGCAGCGCAAGCCGCAAATCGGCCCAGGGCCTGGGGCTCGGCCTGTACACGGTCAGCATGTTCGTGCAAGCCCACGGCGGCGACGTCAAGGTCGCTTCCGACGCCCAGCGCGGCACCGTCTTCACCGTCACCATGCCGCGCCGCGGTCCTGCGCCATGAGCGGCGTCGACATCGGCGCCCTGCAGGGCGGCTACCGGCCCGAGGGCGGCGGCGCCGTCGGCGACCTGGTGCGCGGCTTCGACTGGTCGTCCACCAGCCTGGGGCCGATGGGCGCCTGGCCGCCCAGCCTGCGCACCAGCGTCGATATCGTCCTCCATGCGCCGATCGCGATGGCCCTGATGTGGGGACCCGAGCATGTGATGCTGTACAACGAGCGCTACGCCGGGATCGCCGCCGACCGCCATCCGGCGGCGCTGGGCAGCACGGTGGCCGAGGCCTGGCCCGAGCTCCGGGACTGGCACCGGCGCATCCTCGAGATCGGCTTGCGCGGCGAAGTCCAGGTCTACCAGGAATATCCGCTGACCCTGCTGCGCAACGGCGCCCCGGAACAAGCCTGGTTCGACCTGCATTACGCGCCGGTGCGCGATGAATCGGACGCCGTCGCCGGCGTCCTGGCGACGCTGGTGGACGTCACCAGGGAGCGCCGGGAAGGACGCGAGCAACAGCCGGCCCGCGCCGGCCAGCGGCGCCCCGGCGAAGAGAGCGACTTGCTGCGCGCCCTGTTCGAGCAGGCGCCCAGCTTCATGGCGGTGCTGCGCGGTCCGCAATATGTGTTCGAGCTGGTCAACGAACCGTATATGCAAGCCAGCGGCCGGCGCGACTTGCTCGGCCAGCCGCTGGAATCGGTCTTGCCGGAATTGCGGGAACTCGGTTTCGGCGCCCTGCTCGACCAGGTTTACCGCAGCGGCGAGCCCTTTGCCGGCAAGCAGATGCAGATCGAACTGCCCTTGCGCGGCGACGGCCCGGTGCGCACCCGCTTCGTCGATTTCGTCTTCCAGCCGATCAAGGACGCCGCCGGCGCCGTCTCGGGCATCCTGGTCGAGGGCATGGACGTCACCGAAAGGATGGAAACCGAGGAACGCCTGCGCCTGTCGCAGCAGGCCGGCGGCATCGGCAGTTTCGAATGGTTCCCCGAGAGCGGCAAGATGCTGGTGTCGAGCACTTACCGGCATATGTGGGGCCTGGCCGACGACGCCGACGTCAGCGCCGCCTACCTGGCCAGCCTGGTCGAGGAACGCGACCGGCCGATGATGGGCACGTCCAGGCTGGAGGCCATCGACAATCCATTGGAATATGCCGAATTCCGCATCCGCCGGCCCGACACCGGCGAGCAGCGCTGGATCGCCCGCCAGGGCGAGGTGCTGAACGGCCCGGCGCCGGGGCAGCGGCGCTACGTCGGCGTGGCTTTCGACATCACCGAGCGCAAGCTGATCGAACAGGCGCTGCACGCCAGCCAGGACCGGCTGGCGGCGATCTTTGGCCAGGCTTCGGTCGGCTTGTCCGAGCTGGGCCTGGACGGCAGTTTCCAGCGCGTCAACGGTGCGCTGTGTGCGATGCTGGGCCGGCCGGCCGAGCAATTGCTGGCGCTGAATATGAACGACATCATCCATCCGGATGACCGCGCCGGCAACAGCGCGCTGTTCCAGCGCCTGATCGAGACGGGGATATCGTTCACGCTGGAAAAGCGCTACCTGAAGCCGGACGGCTCTTATGTCTGGGTGTCGAGCAATGTCAGCCGCCTGGTCGACGAGCAGGGCCGGCCGCAGGCGCTGATCGCCGTCAAGACCGACATCACCGAGCGCCGCCGCTTCGAGGAAAGGCTGCGCGAACTGAACGAGACGCTGGAACAGCGCGTGGCCGAGGAAGTGCTGGAGCGCGCCAAGGCCGAGGCGGCGCTGCTGCAATCGCAAAAGATGGAAGCGGTTGGTCAGTTGACCGGCGGCATCGCCCACGATTTCAACAATGTGTTGCAGATTATCTCCGGCAATCTGCACCTGCTGTACCAGCAGGCGGCCCAGGACGGCGCCACGCGCCAGCGGCTGGAAACGGCGCTGGCGGCGGTCGAACGGGGCGCCAGGCTATCCTCGCACCTGCTGGCCTTCGCCCGGCGCCAGCCGCTGCAGCCGGTGGTGGCCGACCTGGGCCGCCTGGTGCGCAATATGGATGAGTTGCTGCGGCGCGCGCTGGGCGAGGCGATCGACGTCTCGACCGTGGTCGGGGGCGGCCTGTGGAATACCCAGGTCGATCCGGGCCAGATTGAAAACGTCATCCTCAACCTGGCCATCAATGCGCGCGACGCGATGAATGGCGCCGGCAAGCTGAGCATCGAGCTGGGCAACGCCATGCTCGATGAACACTATGTGCAAAACCTGGTCGACGTGCCGGCCGGACCGTACGTCATGCTGTCGGTCACCGACACCGGCTGCGGCATGCCGGAAGAAGTGTTGCAGCGCGCCTTCGAACCGTTCTACACCACCAAGCCGGAGGGCGAGGGCACCGGCCTGGGCCTGTCGATGGCTTACGGTTTCGTCAAGCAGAGTCGCGGCCATATCCGCATCTACAGCGAAGTCGGGCAAGGCACGTGCGTCAAGATATACCTGCCGCGCTCGCTGGCGGCCGAAGCCCACGATCCCTCCGCGCTGACCGGGCCTGTGACGGGCGGCAACGAAACCATCCTGGTGGTCGAGGACGACGCCGGCGTGCGCGCCACGGTGGTCGACATGCTGACGGCGCTCGGTTACCGCGTGCTGAAGGCCGAGGATGGCGAAAGCGCGCTGAAGGTGCTCGTCAGCGATGAAAAGGTCGATATCCTGTTCACCGACGTCGTCATGCCGGGGCCGGTGCGCAGCACCGACATGGCGGTGCAGGCGCAAGAGATACAGCCGGATATCGCCGTGCTGTTCACCTCCGGCTATCCGCGAAACGCCATCGTCCACGGCGGCCGCCTGGACGCCGGCCTGGAATTGCTGAGCAAACCCTACCGGCGCGAAGAGCTGGCGCGCAAGCTGCGCCATGTGCTGGCCAACCGCCAGCAGCGCATCAAGGCCAGGCAGTCCGCCGCGGCGAACCAGTTGAACCTGACCGGCGAGCAAGCCGCGCCGGCGCAGCAGGATGCCGCGCCGACCTCGCTGAAGGTCCTGGTGGTCGAAGACAACCTGGATTCCCAGCAAATGGTGTGCGAACTGGTCGGCATGCTGGGGCATACCGTCAGCGGCGTGTCCGACGCCGAGCAAGCCTGGCGCCTGATGGTCGAGCAGGATTTCGACATCTTGTTTACCGACATCAGCCTGCCCGGCATGTCGGGCATCGCGCTGGCCCAAAAAGTGGTGCAGGAAAAGCCGGCGACGCGCATCATTTTTTCCACCGGCTATGACAAGGAATCGTTCGATGAGATCGGCTTCAAGGCCAGCTTCCTGCGCAAGCCGTATGACTTGATGGAATTGAAGGCGGCGCTGGACTTGCACGCCTGAGTTGTGGATGGTGTCGCTGCAGGGGCGATTGATGTTGCGGTGGGCCATATTGGTGCCGGCCTGAGCGGTGCCTGCCAAGATTCATACCGCATCGCGTCCTACGGCTTTTGTAGGTTATGTCCTATGGCGTACAAAGCGGCGCAATCGTACAGTAAGGCAGAGTTCACCACGGCCGGGTAAGTAATAAAGTAAATAAGCAACTAAATAAGCAAGCCTGCCGCCCGCCTTATTGAGGAGCTGCGAAAGCAAATGGATACCGTGAAAAATGACGAGGCAGCGCCCGGCCTGAAAAAAACCGCCGCGGTCAAGGCCGGCGCCTCGCGCATCAAGACCATCAACAAATTGCTGCGCACCGTGTTCGGCGTCGACAGTTTGCGCGACGGCCAGCAACAGGTGATCGACAGCGTGCTGGAAGGGCGCGACACCCTGGCGATCATGCCCACCGGCAGCGGCAAGTCCCTGTGTTATCAAATTCCCGCTTCGATCCTGCCCGGCGCGACCATCGTCGTCTCGCCGCTGATCTCGCTGATGAAAGACCAGCTGGAAAAGCTGAAGGAAGTCGGCATCAATGCGGCCCAGGTCAACAGCAGCCTGACGCGCGAAGAGGAAAGCGACGCGCTCGACAGCATCACCGGCAAGTTCAGCGAAATCGTGTTTTGCACGCCCGAGCGGCTGACCTCGCCGGAATTCCTGGCGGTGCTGGAAAATACCCCGGTCGGCCTGGTGGTGATCGACGAAGCCCATTGCATTTCCCAGTGGGGCCACGATTTCCGCCCGGCTTACCTGGAACTGTCGGCGGCGATCCATGCGCTGGGCCGGCCGACCATCCTGGCGCTGACGGCGACCGCCACCGAGGAAGTCATCGCCGACATCGGCAAACAGCTGGGCGCGCCGAAGATGCATGTCGTCAATACCGGCATCTTCCGTCCCAACCTGCGCTACCGCGTGATCCAGACCACCAATGCCGACGAAAAAATCGAGCAGGCGCTGCGCCTGGTGCGCGAGACCGAAGGCGTCGGCATCGTGTATGCGGCAACCGTCAAGGCGGCCGAGGAATTGCATGCCCGGTTGCGCGAGGCCGGCGAGAGCGTGACCCTGTATCACGGCAAATTGTCTGCGCAGGAGCGCAAGGAAAACCAAAACCTGTTCATGAACGGCGAGCGCCGCGTCATGGTTGCCACCAATGCCTTCGGCATGGGCATCGACAAGAGCGACACGCGCTTCGTGCTCCACTTGCAAGTGCCGGCCAACCTGGAAGCGTATTACCAGGAATCGGGCCGGGCCGGGCGCGACGGCTTGCCGGCCGAGTGCACGCTGCTGTATTTTCAGGATGACAAGCGGGTCCAGCAGTTCTTCCTGGCCAAGCATTATCCGGTCGCCGAGGAGCTGCTGGCGATCTATGGCGCGGCCCGCGACCTGTCTTCCAGCCGCGCCGGCTTCAGCTTCGATGAATTGAAGGAGTCGCTGCAAGATATCGCCGCCGGCAAGCTGAAGATCTGCCTGAAGCTGTTGAAAGATGGCTGCTTGCTGCGGCAAAACCGCCAGCTCGCTTACCTGGTCAAGCCGGGCCAGCCGGCGCCGGGCGTCTTCGCGCGGCTGGCCCAGGTGTATGTGGAAAAGCAGGAACGCGACCGCGCCGCGCTGGAGCAAATGGTGGCGTATGCGCAGAGCGGCTTTTGCCGCTGGAAGCTGCTGCTCGATTATTTCGGCGACAAGGCCGATTTCGAGCGCTGCTGCAATTGCGACAATTGCCTGTCGCCGCCGGTGGTGATGGAGCGCGTCGCCGAGGCGTATGCCTTCGAGGCTTGCGCGCCGTCGTCTGCCGAGCCGGCTTTCGCCGCTGCTTCCGCTGCTGCGCCGGCGTCGAAGCAGATCGCCGTCGGCAGCCAGGTCAAGGTGCCCAGGTTCGACATCGGCACCGTGCTGTCGGTCGCCGGCGACAAGGTCACCATCGAGTTTCCGGAAAATACCACCAAGACCTTCATGGCGGAATTCGTCGCGCCGGCGTAGTGTGTGCTGGCGGAGAGCGGGTCCATGAGCGACTTGGTGGTGGTGCGCAGGGAAGGGCTGTATTGCGTGCCGGGCGATTTTTATATCGATCCCTGGCGTCCTGTGCCGCGCGCCGTCATCACCCATGCCCACGCCGACCATGCGCGCTTCGGCCACGGCCATTATCTGACGGCGGCCGCGGGCGTGAATATCCTGACATCGCGGCTGGGCGCCATCCATGTCGACGGCCTGGAATACGGCGCTTCGGTGTCGCACAACGGCGTCGCCGTCTCGCTGCACCCGGCCGGGCACGTACTCGGTTCGGCCCAGGTGCGCCTCGAATACAAGGGCGAGGTTTGGGTCGCCTCGGGCGACTACAAGATCGAGGCCGACGCCACCTGCGCGCCGTTCGAGCCGGTGCGCTGCGATACCTTCATCACCGAATCGACCTTCGGCCTGCCGATCTACCGCTGGATGCCGCAGCAGGATATCCATGACGACATCAATGCCTGGTGGCGCAAGAACGCCGCCGAGGGCCGCAGCAGCGTGCTGTTTTGCTATGCCTTCGGCAAGGCGCAGCGGGTGCTGAGCGGCCTCGATCCAGCCATCGGGCCTATCGTTTGCCATGGCGCGGCGCAGGCGCTGACCCAGGTCTACCGCGACGCCGGCGTGGCGCTGCCGGCTAGCGTCATGGTGGGCGAGGTCGACAAGGCCGCGCTGAAAAATGCCATCGTCATCGCGCCGCCGTCGGCCGCCGGTTCGCCGTGGCTGAAGCGCTTCGGCGATTACAGCGACGCCTTCGCCAGCGGCTGGATGCTGTTGCGCGGCGCGCGCCGCCGGCGCGGCGTCGACCGCGGCTTTGTCTTGTCCGACCATGCCGACTGGCCCGGCCTGATGTGGGCGATTCGCGAAAGCGGCGCGCAGCGGGTGATCGTCACGCACGGTTCGATTCCGGTGATGGTGCGCTGGCTGCGGCAGAATGGCTTGCAGGCCGGCGGCTTCGAGACCGAATACGGCGACGACGAGGCCGACGAAAAGATCGACGCCGCCGATGCCGCGGCCGGCGGCCAGGCGGCGGATCAGGCTCAGGGCCAGGGTGGCGGCCATGCGTGAATTCGCCCGCCTGTATGCCGAGCTGGACGAGACCACGGCCACCAGGCGCAAGCTGGACGCGCTGCAAAATTATTTCGCCGGCGCGGCGCC
>DASYLQ010000436.1:0-6084 GCA_036009485.1 Janthinobacterium sp. | reverse complement strand
ACCGGCATGCTGCGCCAGGCCGGCATGCCGTTTTTTACCGCCTGACCCTGTTCAGTCCGCTGAACTCCACATCATCTTTTTACCTGAACCGAACCACCCATGACCCAGTCCGGCACGCTCTACCTGATTCCCAACACCCTCGGCGCGGCCGAACAACACGGCGATGCGCTGGCGCACATCATTCCCGACCATGTGCAGGCGATCACCTCGCGCCTGGATTATTTTGTCGCCGAAAATGCCAAAACCGCGCGCGCCTTTTTGAAACTGATCGCCCTGCGCCATCCGTTGGCGAAGCCGCTGCAGGAAATCGGCATCGCCGAACTGAACGTCAACACGCCGGCGGCGGCGCTGGCCGGCTTGCTGGCGCCTCTGCTGGCCGGCAAGGATGCCGGACTGGTGTCGGAAGCGGGCGTGCCGGCGGTGGCCGATCCGGGCGCCGACCTGGTGCGGCTGGCGCATCAGCAGGGCATCAAGGTCAAGCCGCTGGTGGGACCGTCCTCGCTGCTGCTGGCCGTCATGGCAAGCGGCTTGAACGGCCAGAGCTTCGCCTTCAACGGCTACCTGTCGACCGACGCCGCCTTGCGCGGCAAACGCATCAAGGAATTGGAAAACCGCTCGCGCAGCGACAAGCAGACGCAATTGTTTATCGAAACGCCCTACCGCAATGCGGCGATGCTGGAAGCGCTGGTGACGAATTGCCAGCCAGGCACACTGATTTGCGTCGCCACCGATCTCAGCCTGGCTACGGAATCGATACGGACACAAACCGGGGCGCAATGGAAAAGCCAGCTAGTGGCCGGCAAGGCGCCCGATTTCCACAAGAAGCCGACGGTATTTTTACTGCTGGCGCAATAGCTAAGCGTCATCAACGTGCAGCTACCCCCTCGACATAGCCGTTGACCCAATCGAAGGCGGCCAGCTGGATGCTCCGCAACTCCCCAGGCGACAAATGCAGGCGGTCCAGGGTGTGCACCATGGCCGGGCCGCAATCGGCTTTTTCGACATGTTCGATCAGGCTCAGCATGCGGCCGTAATCGCCGTCGCGGAACAGCAAGGCGTCGCGCACCTCGTCGAGCACGTTGACGTTGCCGAGGATATCCGCCATGCGGATTGAAAACAGCGCATCCATCAGCGACATGATGCCGACCGTAAAACCGACGTCGGCCGACTGGCGCTCGCCAGGATGCAATTTTTCCGTCATCAATTCAAGCAGTTTACCGCGCGTGGTGGCCAGTTGCAGCAGCGGCGAGGTGAACGGCTGCGGCCCGCCCGGCTTGACATACAGCAGGATTTGCAGCCAGCGTTGCAACTGGCGCCGTCCCAGCACCAGCAGCGCCTGGCCCAGGGTATCGATGCGCACGCGCGCGCCGACCGAGGGCGTGTTGGCCAAGCGTATCAGATTCAGGCTCAGCAGCGCGTCATGCTTGAGGTTGCGCTCAATTTCGCCATTGTCGGCCTCGGCGCCTATCAGTTCCAGCAAATGCAGGATCGCCAATTCGGAAGGGGCGATTTTTTTCCCGCTAAGAATGACAGGCCGGGCAAAATAATATCCCTGGAAAAATTCAAAGCCCAGTTGCAGGCATAGCTTGAATTCCGCCTGCGTCTCGACCTTTTCGGCCAGCAGTTTTTTTTTGCGGTACTTCAGCAAAGGCGTCAGCGCCACCAGGGCTTCGGCCGACATTTGATGGATGTCGACCTTGATGATGTCGACCAGCGGCGCCAGCTTTTGCACGTCCTCGGAAGCGCTGACCACGTCGTCCAGCGCGAAATGGAAACCGGCTTGCTTCAGCTCGCGCACGCGCGCCAGCACCTCCGGCGTGGCGCGCACCGATTCGAGGATTTCCAGGATGACTTTATCGCTCGGCAAAAAGCGGATGAAGTCGCTCATCAGCGAAGCCGTGTCGACATTCACATAAGCCAGTTGAGGGCCGACGACGTGTTCCATGCCGAGTTCGGAGGCGTGGGCGATCACGGTAGCGGTCGCCTCGACGCCGTTGATGACGCCGGCGTCGTCGCAGTGCGCGCTGCGAAACAGCAATTCGTAAGCGACCAGCCGCTGCTTCCGGTTCAGGATGGGCTGGCGCGCCAGGAAAAATTGGTCGAAAAATAGCTGCTCCGACGGCAGCGGTGATACATCGAATGTCATGGGATACCCCATCAACGATTGTTCACTCTGGGCCGCGGGTGGATTGCGGTGTCTCCGGAGAGTAGAAGGCCGGCAGGCGCCCCATCACCCTTTAGACATCACTATACGCCTGATGAGTATTTTTAGATGTTTTTCATGAGCGAAATCAAACGCGGCGCGTACCAGTGTTGCGTGCTATCGTCGTACCGGTCTCCAGCACGAACTTTGCGCCATCGTCGCGACCCAATACCTTGACCAGATACGGCATCACTTCGCGCAACATCGGCTCCAGCGTGTAGGGTGGATTCAGCACGAACATACCGCTGCTGTGCAAGCCGAAACCGTCCGGCGCCGGGGTGTTGATAGTCAGCGTCACGTGCAGCCAGCCGCTCGCCGGCAACTGCTTGAGCTTGTCGGCGAACTGGCGCGATTCCATGCGCTGCAGCACCGGATACCAGACCGCGTAAGTGCCGGTGGCGAAACGCACCAGGGCGTCGGCCAGCGTATCCTTGACCTTGCGGTAATCCATCTTGTCTTCATAAGGCGGATCGATCAGCACCAGGGCGCGGCGCGACGGCGGCGGCAACAGCGCTTTCAAGCTCTGGAAACCGTCGGCCTTGGCGATGATCACGCGTTTGCCGCGCGTGCTCGGACGCACGCCCTGGGCCGCCGCATGCGCTTCCACCTTGCGGAAATTATCGGCGAGGATCTTGGCGTCGGCCGGATGCAGTTCAAACAGGCGCAGGCGATCTTGCTCGCGCATGAACTTGTCGGCGCAATACGGCGAACCGGGGTAATAACGCATCTTGCCGCTCGGGTTCATGGCCTTGACCAGGTTGACGTACTCGGCCAGCGCCAGCGGCAGGTCGTTGCGGTCCCACAGCGGCGCGATGCCGGTTTCGTATTCGGCGTTCTTGCTGGCGTAGCCGCCGTCGAGCGCATAGACGCCGGCGCCGGAGTGGGTATCGATATAGCTGTAAGCCGTATCTTTTTGGTTCAGATACTGCAGCAACTGGATTTGTACGAAGTGCTTCAATACATCGGCGTGATTGCCCGCATGAAAAGCGTGGCGGTAACTCAACATAAGCTAGGTATCCATTAAAAGAGAGAGGCCGGAGCGGCGCCGCGGATCCCGCCTTGAGGGGCGTCGAAACAAACCAGGAGGAAACTTCGAGGTAAAAATGAGCCGGCAGGAAAGCGTGTAATTACCCGCATTATCCACTAGAAAGCGTGGCGACAACAAAAAAGCCGCAGCGAAACAGGATTCCACTACGGCTACGATCGTCAGGCGAGGCTCCGCCAAGGCTTATTCAAGCGACCTTGCGTTCGAAGAATTGCTCATCCTCGGTGGAACCATGCAAGGCCGTGGTCGAACTCTGGCCTTGCTGGATCGCCTGGGCGACCGCATCGAAATAAGCGGTGCCGACTTCGCGCTGATGCTTGACGGCCGTAAAACCCTTGTCGGCTGCGCCGAACTCGGCTTCCTGCAACTCGACGAAAGCCGTCATATTGTGGCGCGCGTAACCGTAGGCCAGGTTGAACATGCCGTAATTGAGCGCGTGGAAACCGGCCAGCGTGATGAACTGGAATTTGTAACCCATGGCGCCCAGTTCCTTCTGGAACTTGGCGATGGTGGCGTCGTCGAGGTTCTTTTTCCAGTTGAACGATGGCGAGCAGTTATACGCCAGCAACTTGCCAGGGAATTTTTCATGCACGGCGTCGGCGAATTTCTTGGCGAAAGCCAGGTCAGGCTTGCCGGTTTCGCACCACACCATGTCGGCGTATGGCGCATACGCCAGCGCGCGCGACACCGCCTGTTCGAAGCCGGCACGGGTCTTGTAGAAACCTTCGACAGTGCGTTCGCCGGTGCAAAAGGCGCGGTCGTTGGCGTCGACGTCGGAGGTCAGCAAGTCGGCCGCTTCGGCGTCGGTGCGGGCGATCACCAGGGTCGGCGTGCCCATCACGTCGGCCGCCAGACGCGCCGCGGTCAGTTTTTCCACCGCTTCGCGCGACGGCACCAGTACCTTGCCGCCCATATGGCCGCATTTTTTCACCGACGCCAGCTGGTCCTCGAAATGGACGCCGGCGGCGCCCGCGTCTATCATCGATTTCATCAGTTCGTAAGCGTTCAGCACGCCGCCGAAACCGGCCTCGGCATCGGCGACGATGGGGGCGAAATAATCGATGTCGTCCTTGCCTTCGGACCACTGGATCTGGTCGGCGCGCTGGAAAGTGTTGTTGATGCGCCTGACCACCATCGGCACCGAATTGGCTGGATACAGCGATTGGTCCGGATACATTTCGCCAGCCTGGTTGGCGTCGCCCGCCACTTGCCAGCCCGACAGGTAGATCGCCTTCAAACCGGCCTTGACTTGCTGCATCGCCTGGTTGCCGGTCAACGCCCCCAGAGTATTGACGAAGGGTTCATTATTGACCAAGTCCCACAACTTTTCGGCGCCGCGTTTGGCCAGTGTGTATTCGATGCGCAGCGAACCGCGCAGACGCACGACGTCGCCGGCGCTGTAACTGCGCACGACGCCTTTCCAGCGTGGATTGGTGTCCCAGTCTTTTTGCAGGGCTGCAACTTGCTGTTCACGAGATGACATGATGTTCTCCTATTGACGTTCAAGTTAAAAAGCAAAATCTCTGACTCAATAATAGGCTGGATTGTGCAGTGCATCCATAGTCTTATATAAGACATAAAACTAACTTTTTTCCTTTTAATTCAATGGTTTGCATCTAATTTTTCGCCATACAAAACGAAATTTCTCTAAATGGGAGAAAGTGGAACGGCTGCCTCCGCAGAATTTTCCACGATATGGAATGTCCTTTCCGTTCATGAAAAAGGCACTCGGTACAGGTAAAAATGCTGGACAGGCTGGATGTTATCCGCCGACAAATTCGCTGAGCTTGTCGGTAAGCAAGGTGATGAAGAATTTAAGGGGAAGGAGAAAAACTGCTTAGACCAGCTTTTGCTGCGCCACCAGGATGCCGTCGGCGTCGGCATAGATCCAGTCGCCCGGATTGACGGCGACGCCGCTGACGAAAACGCGCAGGTTGCGCTCGCCGGCGCCTTTCTTGGCGCTTTTTTGCGGATGCGTCCCCAAGGCGCGTACCCCGATCTCGCAGGAATCGATTTCCTCGCTGTCGCGCACGCAGCCGTCGATCACCAGGCCGGCCCAGCCGTTGTCCTGGGCCAGCAAGGCCAACTGGCCGCCGAACAGGGCGCGGCGCAGGCTGCCGCCGCCGTCGATGACCAGCACATTGCCATTACCCGGCATTTCCAGCATCGCGCGCACCAAGGCGTTATCCTCGAAGACCTTGAGCGTCGTGACGCGGCCGCAAAAGCGCCTATGCTTGCCGAAATGGCGGAAGACAGGCGGCAAGATAGCCAGCCTGCCGTCTTCCAGCAAGTGGGCGTGGTCGTCACACAGGTCGGTGGTGGCAAAGTTCATCGCGGCGCCCTCTCAGCATGGTCGGTGGCGACAATTCTATGCTGTTTGCGGCGCCGCGGCGCATTCGCCGCCGCAAATAAAAACCAACGGGCGGAGCTTATTACTTGGCGAGATCGACCCTGGCATGCCGCTCGAACACCAGTTCGTTGCCGCGAACGTCGATCGCCACTTCATCCTTCGGTCCGAACTGGCCGGCCAGGATCAGCTTCGACAGCGGATTTTCGATTTGCTGCTGGATCGCCCGTTTCAGCGGACGGGCGCCGTACACCGGGTCGTAGCCGGCTTCCGCGATCTTTTGCAAGGCCGCTTCGGACACGTCCAGCGTCATCTCCATCTTCGCCAGGCGCTCTTCCAGGATCTTCAGCTGGATCTTGGCGATGGCGCCGATATTTTTCTCATCCAGCGCATGGAACACGACGATCTCGTCGATCCGGTTGACGAACTCCGGCCGGAAATTGGCCTTCACTTCAGCCATCACCGCGATCTTGACGAGGTTCTGGTCAG
>DASYLQ010000435.1:0-3067 GCA_036009485.1 Janthinobacterium sp. | reverse complement strand
GCGGTCGTGCTGGCCGCCATCGCCGCCAGCTATGCCATCGGCCGCGCCGCTGGATTGCCCGCCAAGATGGCGCTCCTTATCGCTTGCGGCAATTCCATCTGCGGCAACTCGGCCATCGCCGCCGTGGCCCCGCTCATCGAGGCAGACGGCAAGGACGTCGCCGCGGCCATCGCCTTTACCGCCGTGCTGGGCGTGGTGGTGGTGCTGACGCTGCCTTTCCTGGTGCCGCTGCTGTCGTTTTCGGCGCTGCAGTACGGCGTCTTCGCCGGCCTCACCGTGTATGCCGTGCCGCAGGTGTTGGCCGCGACCGCTTCGGTCTCGCTAACCAGCGTCCACATCGGCACGCTGGTGAAACTGGTGCGCGTGCTGATGCTCGGGCCGGTGGTGCTGCTGCTGTCGCTGTTCGGCCCGAAAAAAGGCTCGCGCCAGGAGGGAAGCCAAGGCACAAACCGTCCGGCGCTGGCGCAGATGGTGCCGTGGTTTATCGCCGGCTTCCTGCTGCTGATGGCGCTGCGCTCTTTCGGCCTGTTGCCGCAGGCCGCGCTGAAGCCGGCCCAGGTCTCGGCCAACTTCCTGACCATCATGTCGATGGCCGCCCTCGGCCTCGGCGTCGACGCCCGTTCGGTGCTGAAGGCGGGCGGCAGGGTCGCTTCGGTGGTCATCCTGTCGCTGCTGCTGCTGTCGCTGATCAGCTTCGGCCTGATCAAGCTGCTGGGCATCGCCTGAGCCGCCGGACCGGCGCGGCGACGGTCCGTAAAACGGCTGTGCCATCGCCGCGATGGCCTTGATGACTAAACTAAGGCGGCGTGAAAAGCTAGTCGATGAAGGAGGGCAGCGGCGAACCGAATACCAGGTTCGCCGTCTTTGCCGCCGGCGCGCTGCCGTGCCTGGACAGTTGCACGAAATTGCGTTCGCTGCGTTTCGGCGCCGGAACCAGCCGCGCCGTCGCGCCTTCGATGAACTGGGCGCCGAAGACGCGCTTTTCCACCTCGGTGTCGGCGGTGTCGATCAGCTTGCTGAGCATGTCGGCGGCGGCCAGTGCCATCTTCTGCACCGGCTGGCGCAGCGTCGTCAGCTTGTAGCTGAGCCATGCAGACGGTTCCATCGCATCGAAACCGGCCACCGACATCTGTCCCGGCACGGCGATGCCCAGTTCGTGGCGGGCGGCGTCCAGGCAGCCGATGGCCATCACGTCGTTGGCGCAGATGACGGCGTCGGGAATGCGCCCAAGCCGCTCGATGACGGCGCGGATGCCGCGCCGGCCGCTGGCGTAATCGTATTCGCCGCTGACGACGGCCGGCTCCGGCAAGCCCAGTTCGGCGATGCGTTCGCGGGCGCCGCGCATGCGTTCCTGCGCCACCTGGGAGTCGCCGCCGGCGATCAGGGCAAATTGCCGGTGGCCGCCGTCTGCCAGGCGCGACACCAGCGTGCGCGCCGCCTCGTGCTGGTCGCACACCACGCTGTGGACGGCGTGGTCGGCGACGCCGCGGTTGAACATTACCAGCGGTACGCCGCGGCGGCCGAATTCCGCCGCCTGCGCGGGTGTCAGGGTGGCGGCGGAGATCGCGCCGTCGACCTGGTATTGCCAGACGTCGGCCAGGGCGGCCTCGATGTCGCTTTCGCGCGCCAGCGTGAACAGCAGCATGCGCTTGCCGCGGCGGGTGATCTGCTGGCTCAGTTCCGACAGCGCTTCGGGATAATACAGGTTCGCCGCATTGCAAATGATCACCGCCACCAGGTTGGTGCGCCGGGTGATCAGGCTGCGCGCGGCGGCGTTGGGAATGTAGTCGAGGCACCGGGCCGCTTTCATCACGCGCGCGTAGGTTTCCTTGGAAACGCTGGCGCCCGGCTTGAAGCAGCGCGACACCGCCGATTGCGACACGCCGGCCAGTTGCGCGACGTCGTAGGAGGTGACCCGGCGCGATTCCACCCGGCTGTCATTCGCCTTGCGCGCGCCGCGCCGGCCGGCGCTCTTGCCGTCGGCTGGAATGTCGGTCTTGTGCGGCGGCTGCAAGAGTGTGCTTTTTCTCATGGTTTCGCTTGGTTTCAGCTATTGAAGCCGAGGGCGCAGGAAAAAGCGCGCCCTGCCGGGTCGGCCACTGTCGTGGCTCTCAGCATAATGCAAAAAGTTACTGTATGGCAAGATGATCTTGCATACAAGCGTTTGCTTTGTGGTGCGGTTGCCATGTTTTTCCTGACGGTGAAGGCGGCAGCGCAGGGATGGGCAATCAAGAGATGGACTTCCAGAATTTTTTCAGACGGTTTTCCAATTAGTTCTGGTAAAATTACGCCCCTTTATTACGTGAAGGGTCGACATGGCCAACGCTTGCGGCGTCGATTTTGGCACGTCAAATTCCACAGTCGGTTGGGTGCGCCCGGGACAAGCAGTGATGCTCGGTCTCGAAGACGGCAAGGCGACCTTGCCGTCGGTCGTGTTTTTTAATGCCGAGGATGAGGAAGTCAGCTTCGGCCGGGCCGCGCTGGCCGCCTACCTGGCCGGCTATGAAGGGCGCCTGATGCGCTCGCTCAAGAGCTTGCTCGGCACCAGCCTGATCGATGGCCAGACCGAGGTCGGCGGCCGCGCGCTGCCGTTCCGCCTGTTGCTGGCCCAGTTCATCGGCGAAATCAAGCGCCGCGCGGAACTGTCGGCCGGGCGCGAATTCACCTCCGCCGTGTTCGGCCGCCCGGTCTTTTTCATCGACGACAGCGCCGAGGCCGACAAGCTGGCCGAGGAAACCCTGGCCGAGGTGGCGCGTTCGGTCGGCTTCAAGGAGATTGCATTCCAGTTCGAGCCGATCGCCGCCGCCTTCGACTACGAGTCGCAGATCGCGCGCGAGGAACTGGTGCTGATCGCCGACATCGGCGGCGGCACCTCCGACTTTTCGCTGGTGCGGCTGGCACCCGAGCGCGCCTTGAAGGCCGAGCGGCGCGACGACATCCTGGCCACCGGCGGCGTGCACATCGGCGGCACGGATTTCGATAAATACCTGAGCCTGTCGGCGGTGATGCCGCTGCTGGGCTACGGCAGCCGCCTGAGCAACAATAGCCAAGTGCCGTCCAGTTATTA
>DASYLQ010000434.1:0-2580 GCA_036009485.1 Janthinobacterium sp. | reverse complement strand
GCCGGCGATCATCCTGGGTCCGGCCCGGTTCATCAGGTTGCCGTCTATCGTAAACAGGTTGTCGTTGCGGACCGCCTTCATCGTCGTATATTGGCGCCAAATGCTTATGCCACCCTCCTTGCCTCCTTCGGCCGTGCTTTTTTCGCTGGTGCCGAAGATCGCTTCCGGGTCTTCCTGCAGCACGCCTTCGACGCTGACCACCGGCGCCGTCACGCTCATGCCGGCGAAGATATTCTCGCCGCCGCACAGGCGGATCGCATCGCTGACGATGTGGGCGCCGTTCAGCGTGTACAGCGGCTTGTCCCACACTTGGTAAAACACCCGCACAGTCGGCCGCTTGGCATATTGCGTCTTCAGCGCGGCCAGCTTTTGCTTCAGCTCGGCGGCGGCCGGCTGCGCCACGCTTTCGGTGCCCATCAACTGGCCCAGGCGCAGCACGCTGTCGGCGATGTCCTCCAGCTTGCGCGGCTCGCTGTGAAACATCGGGATGCCCAACTGGCGCAGCGTGTCGATCTGGCGTTCGGAACTGCCGTGCATCCAGACCACGATCAAGTCCGGCTTCATGGCGATCACGCGCTCCATGTCGACCTGGCGGTTGTCGCCGATATGCGGGATTTTCCTGGCCGCTTCTGGATAATCGCTGTAACTGACGGCGCCGACGATGCGCTCGCCGCCGCCGGCGGCAAACAGCAGTTCCGTCACGTGCGGCGCCATCGAGACGATGCGCAGCGCCGGCTGTTGCAGCGTGACCGGGTTGCCGTCATCGTCGCGCACCGTGACGCTGGCCTTGGCCTGCGCCGCCAGCAGGCAGGCCAGGATGTACAGGATTTTTTTCATTTTTTATATCTCTTCCATTCATTCAATGCCTGTGCCAGGCGCAGCCAGCCCGCTTCGTCGGGCGGCAGGCCGAGGCGGATGCCGCGCGCCGCCTGCTTGAACAGGCGCACCCAGATGCCGCGTTCGGCCATATGCAGCCAGAACGCTTCGGCATGCGCCTCCGGCCACCACTGGAACAGGGCGCTGCCGCTGGACGCGATGCCGTGCCCGGCCAGCAGTTGCCGCAGGCGCGCGCCGCTGTTGAGCAGTTGCGCGCGCATGCCGTCTTGCCAGCCGCGGTCGCGCAAGGCGCCCAATGCGATCTGCTGGGCCGGGCCGCTGACGGCCCAGGGACCGAGCAAGTCGGCCAGCGCTTCCAGCAAGTCCGGCCGGGCGCCGACGAAGCCGAGGCGCAGCCCGGCCAGGCCGAAAAATTTACCGACCGAGCGCAGCACGATCAAGCCGGGACGGTCGCTCCATGCGGCGACGCTGGCCGCCGGCGTCGTGTCGGCGAAAGCCTCGTCGACCACCAGCCAGCCGCCGCGCGCCGCCAGTTGTTCCGCCCAGCTTAACAACTGCCGCGGCGCCACCGTCGCGCCGGTCGGATTGTTGGGATTGCAGACCACCAGCACATCGCTGGCGGCGACGGCGCCATCCAGTTCGGCGTAAGGAAGCTGGCGCAACGCATGGCCATGCAGCGCCCAATGGTGGGCGTGTTCCGCATACGAGGGCGCCGCCACGGTAATGCGCGAGGGCGGCCGCAGGCGCGGCAAGGCCTGGATCGCCGCCTGCGTGCCGGCCACCGGCAGCATCAGCGGCGCGCCGTAACAGGCGGCGGCCGCCAGGGCCAGCGCCGGGTCGCTCTCGGGCAGGCGGTGCCAGGCATTTCCGGCCAGCGCCGGTGCCGGATAGCACTGCGGATTGATGCCGGTGGAAAGGTCGAGCCAGTCTTCCGGCGCGCGCCCGAAACGCCGCGCCGCGTCGCGCAGATTGCCGCCGTGCTCAAGCATGCGAACCTCCGGCCATGGCGCAGATGCCCGCCGCCAGAAGGGCGCAAGCCAGCCACAGGACAGTGGTCCTGGCGACCAGGCGCCAGGCGCGGATAATGTCTTCGGCCGCCGCCGCCTTGCCGCCGCCCAGGGCCGGACGCAATTCGACCGCGCCGTCATAGGTGGCGGCGCCGCCCAGCGCCAGGCCGAGGGCGCCGGCGCCGCTGGACATGACCGGGCCGGCATTCGGGCTGCTCCACGCCGGCGCCTGGGTGCGCCAGCAAGACCAGGCGCGGCGCTTGTCGGCCAGCGTGGCGCCCAAGGCGACATACGACAAGGCGGTCAGCCGCGCCGGGAGGTAATTCAGGGCGTCGTCGATGCGCGCCGCGGCCCAGCCGAAGCACACAAAGCGCGTGCTGCGGTAGCCCCACATCGCATCCAGGGTATTCGCCAGGCGGAACAGCACGGCGCCGGGGCCGCCGGCGACGGCGAACCAGAACAGCGTGCCGAAGACGGCGTCGTTGCCGTTTTCCAGCAGCGATTCGGCGCTGGCCTTGGCCAGATCAGCCGGCAATGCGTCGGCCGTGTCGCGGCTGACAATGCGCGCGGTAAGCGCGCGCGCCCGTGGCAGGTCGCCGTCGGAAAGTGCGTGCGCGATCGGCAGGTTGTGCTCGCGCAGGCTGCGCAAGCCGACGCTGAAATACAGCAGCAAGGCGTGGACGAGCAAGTGAAATCGGCACATCAGCGCGGCAAGAACCGTGAATGGCACGACCGC
>DASYLQ010000433.1:0-6249 GCA_036009485.1 Janthinobacterium sp. | reverse complement strand
GGTGCGGCCGATGATGGAACGGTTTTCCAGCGCATAGCCGGCGCCGGACGGCGATTGCGTGCGGTCGGCCACCGCCCACCATTTGCCGTTCGGCGCGCGCGCCAGGTCGACGGCGTAAAAGTGCAGGGCGACGCCGTCGCTGTGGCGCATGCCGTGGGCGGCGCGCAGGAAGCCGGCGTGGCCGTGGATCAAGGCCGGCGGCAACAAGCCTTCCCGCAGCATTTTTTGTTCGCCATACACGTCGCCCAGCAGCTTGTTGAGCAACGTGGCGCGCTGGATCACGGCCGCCTCGATGCCGGCCCATTCGTCCTGCGGCAGGATCAACGGCAGCAGGTTCAAGTCCCAGGGCCGGTGCGTCCCCTTGGTATCGCCATACACGGTGTAGGTGACGCCGTTTTCGCGCACCTGGCGCCGCACCGATTCCAGACGCTGGCGCATCATGCCGGGCGCCTCCGCCGCCAGCCCGTCCAGCATGGCGCGCCAATGCTCGCGCGGCGTCCCGGACGCATCGAGCATTTCATCGAAACTATCCGGTGCGGACAGATACTTGGCGAGCAGTGGCTTGAGCATGGCGTGACTGGATTTTCCGACGACAATACGACAATACGACATTCAACAATAAATCAATTGGCTGACCAGCGCAAATCCAGGGTCATCGGGAAGCCGGGATTAAGTGGTTCAGGGGCGACAACCATGGGTCCAGGCGTATGGCCATGGGCCTGGAAGCGCGCAAACCGGCGCGCTTCGGCGGCGTTGGCGTTGACCGGCGCATGTTCCTCGCTGCGCCCGCCCGGGTGCACGACGTGGTAGGTGCAGCCGCCGATGGCGCGCCCGCTCCAGGTATCGACCAGGTCGAAGGTCAGCGGCGCCTGCACCTTGATGCTCGGATGCAGCGCCGACCAGGGGCTCCAGGCGCGGAAACGCACGCCGGCGACGAACTCGCCCGGAATGCCGGTCGGATGCAGCGGCAGCATGCGCCCGTTGCAGGAAATGACATGGCGCCTATCGGTCAGCCCGCGCACCAGCAATTGCATGCGCTCGACCGAGGAATCGACGTAGCGCGCGGTGCCGCCGCCGCTCATTTCCTCGCCCAGCACGTTCCAGGGTTCGATCGCCTGGCGCAGCTCCAGTTCCACGCCTTCATAGACGACGGTGCCGAAACGCGGGAAGCGGAATTCGATGAAGGGATCGAACCAGCTTTCCTCGAAGGCATAGCCGAAGCGGCGCAAATCCTTGACGACGTCGCCGATATCCTGGGCGACGAAATGCGGCAGCATCCAGCGGTCGTGCAAGGCGGTGCCCCAGTGTACCAGCCTGGCTTGATACGGTTCGCGCCAGAAACGCGCCACCAGCGCCCGCAGCAAAAGCATTTGCAGCAGGCTCATGCGTTCATGCGGCGGCATTTCAAAGGCGCGGAATTCGACCAGGCCGAGGCGGCCGGTCGGGCCGTCGGGCGAATACAGCTTGTCGATCGAAAATTCCGAGCGGTGCGTATTGCCGGTCAAATCGACCAGCAGGTTGCGCAGCAGGCGGTCGACCATCCACGGCTTGTCGCCCGGCGCCATGGTCGGCAAGACCTGGTCCATTTGCTGGAAGGCGATGGCCAGCTCGTACAGATTGTCGTCGCGCGCCTCGTCGACGCGCGGCGCCTGGCTGGTCGGGCCGATAAAAGTGCCGGAAAACAGATAGGACAGGGCCGGATGGTTTTGCCAGTAGCTGATCAGGCTTTTCAGCAAGTCGGGACGGCGCAACATCGGGCTGTCTTCCGGCGTGGCGCCGCCCAGCGTGGCGTGGTTGCCGCCGCCGGTGCCGGTGTGGCGGCCGTCGATCATGAATTTCTCGGTGCCGAGACGGCTCAGGCGCGCCTCCCGGTACAGGGTCGTCATGTTGTGCACCAGCTCGTTCCAGCTGGACGCCGGCTGCACGTTGACTTCGATCACGCCCGGGTCCGGCGTCACGCTGAGCAGCTTGATGCGCGGATCGCGCGGCGGCTGATAACCCTCCAGCCGCAGCTTCAGGTTCAGGCGCGTCGCCGTGCTTTCGACGGCGCGCACCAGGGCCAGGTAATCTTCCAGGCGCTTCAGCGGCGGCATGAAGATATGCAGGCGGCCGTCGCGCACCTGCACGCACAGGCCGGTGTGGATCACTTCGCGCGGCGCCGGTTTCGGATCGACCTTGGCCGCCGGCGCCTTGCCCGGCAAGCCGGGATCGGACTTCAGCGCCGCCGCTTGATCCTTCGGCGCGGCGGCGGGCGCCGGCGCGGCCAGCGGCTTGCGCGGCGCGAAGGGATCGACCTCGAACTCGGCCGGCTTTTCATCCGGCAGTACCCATGGCAGCGAATTGAGCGGCAGGCGCAAGCCCATGGGCGAATCGCCGTCGATCAGATACAGATGTTCGCGCTTCAGCGGCCAGGCCGAGGTCAGCCACACGGTCCGCTGCGGATCGTCGGATTCCTCTGCCTTCAGCGGCAAGACATAGCCGGCCACGGCGCCCAGGCCGCTTTCCAGCAGGCGCGCCAGGCGGCGGCGCTGGTCCGGCGCATCCAGGCCGGCCTTCAGCGGATCCAGGTTGAGCGGCATTTCCTGTTCGCGCCGGGCTTGCAGCAGCACGTCCTCATAGGCGGGAATCGGGCTGTCGGACGGCAAGCCGAGCGCGGCCACCAGGGCCGTGGTAAAACGTTTCGCTTCCTCGCCGGCATAGCCGTCGGACTTTTTTTCATCTGAAAACAGGGAGGGATCGCACCAGACCGGTTTGCCGTCGGTGCGCCAGAAAATATTCAGCGCCCAGCGCGGCAGCGCTTCGCCCGGATACCATTTGCCCTGGCCGTAATGCAGCAAGCCGCCGGGGGCGAAATGGTCTTTCAGGCGCTGCATCAACTGCCCCGCCAGTTCGCGCTTCTTGTCGCCGTGGGCCAGCGTGTTCCATTCGGGGCCGTCCATGTCGTCGATCGAGACGAAGGTCGGCTCGCCGCCCTGGGTCAGGCGCACGTCGTCGCGCAGCAGGTCGGCGTCGACTTGCCGGCCGAGCTGGTCGATTTTGAGCCACTCCTCTTCGCTGTAGGGCAACGTCACGCGCGGATCTTCGTGGATGCGCGTCACCTTCATTTCATGCAAAAACGTGACTTCGGCCTTGTCGCTGAAGCCGGTCACCGGCGCTGCCGACGAGGGCAAGGCCGTACAAGCGAGCGGAATATGGCCCTCGCCGGCCAGCATGCCGGAGGTGGCGTCCAGGCCGATCCAGCCGGCGCCCGGGATATACACCTCGGCCCAGGCGTGCAAGTCGGTGAAGTCGACCTCGGTGCCGCTGGGACCGTCGAGCGCTTCCTGGTCGGCGCGCAACTGGATCAGGTAGCCGGAGACGAAACGCGCCGCCAGGCCCATTTCGCGCAAGATCTGCACCAGCAGCCAGCCGCTGTCGCGGCAGGAACCGGAACCGCAGCCCAGGGTTTCCTCGGGCGTTTGCACGCCGGGCTCCATACGCACCAGATAGGCGATGTCGCGCTGCAAGCGCTGGTTGATGGCCACCAGGAAGTCGATGGTGATCAATTCCTTTTTCAAGATGGCGCGGCGCGCTTCCTCTACCCATTTGAGCAGCAGCGGGCCGGGTTTCCCGCTTTTCAAATATGCGCTAAGCTCGATACTTAGTTGCTCCGAATAATTGAACGGGAAATGCTGGGCGTATTCTTCGGTAAAGAAATCGAAAGGGTTTATGACGCTCATGTCCGCCACCAGGTCGACCGTGAGTTCCAGCTTGTCTGTCTTTTCCGGAAACACGAAACGGGCGATATAGTTGCCGTAAGGATCTTGCTGCCAGTTGATGAAATGCTGCTCCGGCTTTACGCTAAGGGAATACGACAAAATCGGCGTACGCGCATGAGGGGCCGGCCGCAGCCGGACTTCATGCGGCGACAGATTCACCATGCGGTCATAGTGGTAGCTGGTCTTGTGGTGCAGCGCGACACGGATGGCCATTCGATACAACCTTTCGATGAGTGCAGCATGTGCCGGGGAGTTGGCGCCTTGCAAAAACGTTTAAATACAAGCACGATTCATACCCGCAACTGGGGGATGGGATTCACGTAAAACCAGGACCAAGTACCGAGAGCACGATGGGCGGCTGTTCGTCACGGCGACAGCATAAAACATAACCGGCCTGAGCTGGCACGTTTCTTGATATGAAACCATAGCTCACATGGAGGAAGCGACATCATGCCAAACTTTTTCGATGAAATGTATTCCGACGCCTCAACCGTGCGCCCGCATTATCGCGAGTTCGGCCAGTGGCTGGCGCAGCAGCCGGCCCAGGTGATCGAACAAAAGCGGGCCGAAGCTGAACTCATCTTTCGGCGCGTGGGCATTACCTTTGCCGTCTATGGCGACAACGCCGGCAAGGAAAGACTGATCCCCTTCGACATCATCCCGCGCGTCATCGACGCCGGCGAATGGGCGCAGTTGCAAAAAGGGCTGGTGCAGCGCGTCACGGCGCTGAACCTGTTCTTGCACGATATCTATCACGAGCAAAACATCCTCAAGGCCGGCATCATCCCGCCCGAGCAAATCTTTGAAAACGCCCAGTACCGGCCGGCCATGCTGGGCGTGGACGTGGCGTCCGACATCTACGCCCACATCGCCGGGGTCGACATCGTGCGCGCCGGCGCCGGCGAATTCTATGTGCTGGAAGATAATCTGCGGGTGCCGTCCGGCGTGTCGTACATGCTGGAAGACCGCAAGATGATGATGCGGCTCTTTCCCGACCTGTTCGCGCGCAACCGCATCGCCCCGGTCGAGCATTATCCCGATCTGCTGCTGGAAAACCTGCGTTCGGTGGCGCCGCAGGGCATTACCGATCCGACCGTCGTCGTGATGACGCCGGGCATGTACAACTCGGCATATTTCGAGCATGCCTTCCTGGCCCAGCAAATGGGCGTGGCCCTGGTGCAGGGACAGGACATGTTCGTCAGCGATAACACGGTATTCATGCGCACCACGCGCGGGCCACAGCGCGTCGACGTCATCTACCGCCGCATCGACGACGATTATCTCGACCCGCTGGCGTTCCGTCCCGACTCCACGCTGGGCGTGCCGGGCTTGCTCGAAGTGTACCGGGCCGGCCGCGTCAGCCTGGCGAACGCCATCGGCACCGGCGTCGCCGACGACAAATCGATCTACCCTTTCGTGCCGGACATGATCCGCTTTTACCTGGCGCAAGAGCCTATCCTCAACAATGTGCCGACCTACCAGTGCCGCAAAAAGGAAGACCTGGCCTATACCCTGGCCAACTTGCCCGAGCTGGTGGTCAAGGAAGTGCACGGCGCCGGCGGTTATGGCATGCTGGTCGGGCCGGCCTCGACCAAGGCCGAGATCGAAGCCTTCCGCCAGCGCATCGTCGCCCGGCCGGACGGCTATATCGCCCAGCCGACCCTGGCCCTGTCGGCCTGTCCGACCTATGTCGAATCCGGCGTGGCGCCGCGGCATATCGACTTGCGGCCCTTCGTCCTGTCCGGCAAGACCGTCTCGATGGTGCCCGGCGGACTGACCCGCGTGGCGCTGCAGGAAGGTTCGCTGGTGGTCAATTCCTCGCAAGGGGGCGGCACAAAAGATACCTGGATATTGGAGAAATAAACGATGCTAAGCCGCACCGCAGATCATTTGTTTTGGATGGCCCGCTACACCGAACGCGCCGAAAACACGGCGCGCATGCTCGATGTGCTGATCCAGAATGCCCTCATGCCGCAATCGCCCGCGGCGGCGGAACAAAACTGGCGTGCCCTGCTCGGCTTGTCCGAACTGGAGCCGGCCTTCGACGCCAGGCATGCGCAACTGACGCAAAAGAACTTGCTCGACTTCATGGTGCGCGATCCCGAAAATCCATCCTCGATCGCCAGTTGCCTGATGGCGGCGCGCGAAAACGCCCGCGCCGTGCGCGGCACGCTGACCACCGAGGTGTGGGAAACCGAAAACACGACCTGGCTGGAATTGCAGCAGCACATCAATGGCGGCCAGCTGGAAGACAATCCCGGTCAGTTTTTCGAATGGGTCAAATACCGTTCGCATCTGTCGCGTGGCGTCACGCTGGGCACCATGCTGCAGGATGAGGCGATGAACTTCATCCGCCTCGGCACCTACCTGGAACGGGCCGACAATACGGCGCGCATTCTCGACGTCAAGTTCGTCGCGGCGCAAAGCAATGGCGGCGCCGAGGCTGGCGCCCAGCCGGAATTTTATTACTGGGCCGCGCTGCTGCGTTCGG
>DASYLQ010000432.1:0-3882 GCA_036009485.1 Janthinobacterium sp. | reverse complement strand
CGGCGCAAAAGCCATCCATATGGCCGGCGCGCATATGCGCCACCATTTGCGGCGGCGCCACCGTGATGACGCGCGCATCCTTGAGCGGGTCGATGCCGTGCGCCGCCAGCCAGTAATACAACCACATCGCATGGGTGCCGGTCGGGAAAGTCTGGGCAAAGGTATAGTGGCGCGGCTGCTCGCGCATCAGCCGCGCCAGCGAGGCGCCGTCGACCGCACCCTGCCCGGCCAGCTGGCGCGACAGCGTGATGGCCTGGCCGTTGCGGTTCAAGCCCATCAGCACCGCCATGTCTTTTTCCGCCGCGCCTATGCCGAGCTGGACGCCGTAGACCATGCTGTACAAGACATGCGCCGCATCCAGTTCGCCATTGTTCAGCTTATCGCGCACGCCGGCCCAGGAAGCTTCCTTGCTGAGCTCGATCTTGATGCCGTATTTTTCATCGAAACCGAGCAGCGCCGCCATCACGACGGAAGCGCAATCGCTGAGCGGAATGAAGCCTATCCTGACGGTCTGCTTTTCCGGCTTGCCGAAGCTCTCTAACATAATCGGTCCATATCTAAGATATTTGCTGGCCTCAGCCCAGCAAATCTTCCACGTCGAGGATGCGCTGGGCGATCTCGGCCAGCTTCAGGTTCTTGTTCATCGCCATGCTGCGCAGCTTTTGGTAAGCCTGCTCTTCCGACATGCGGTGGCGCGCCATCAGCAAGCCCTTGGCGCGCTCGATGACCTTGCGTTCGGCCAGCTTGTGTTTGGTGTCGGACAGTTCGGCCAGCAGCTTTTGTTCCTGGCGGAAGCGCGCCAGCGCCACGTTCAGCACCGGCTTGATGCGCTCGGCCTGCAGGCCGGCGACGATGTACGCCGAGACGCCGGCGGCCATCGCCGCTTCCATCGTCGCGGGCTGGTCGTCCTCGGTGAACATGACGATGGGGCGGCGCTCGTCGCGGGTGGCGATGACGATGTGCTCGAGCACGTCGCGGGCGTCCGATTCGGCGTCGACGATGATCATGTCCGGCTGCAATTGCATGATGCGTTCGGGTAAATACATATCGGCCGGCAGCGAGGCGACGATATCGTAGCCGGCTTCCAGCAAGCCGATGCGCAAGGCCGTGCCGCGCTGCGCCATCGCGCGTGCGGCGGCGTCGTCCGCGGCCGGGGCCGCGGTATCGATGATGGGGTTGACGACGACGATGCGCAAATTGCGCGGCGGCGGCGGCGATGCTGGCCTGGACTTCATGACTGCCTTATATGTTTATGACGCCAGGGCAAGCAAGATTTAATCCAACAAGGCCGGCCTGCCTGGCGGGCTCAGGAATTTTCCGCGTAGAGGCCGAGGCGGCGCTCGAGTTGCGGCGCCAGGTCGACCGCGCTGCTCACGGTCATGCACAGGTCGCGCAGCAAGCCATCCTTCAAGCCGTACACCCAGCCATGCACGGATAGCGTCTGGCCGCGTTCCCAGGCATCTTGCACGATGGTGGTCTGGCAGACGTTGACCACCTGTTCGGTGACGTTCAACTCGCACAAGCGGTCGGCGCGCTGCGTACTGTTGAGCACATCGCCGAGATAACGCTCGTGTTTTTGCGCGACGTCCTGGACGTGGCGCAGCCAGTTATCGGCCAGGCCGATGCGCGTGCCCGTCATGGCCGCATGCACGCCCTTGCAGCCATAGTGGCCGACGATGATCACATGCTTGACCTTCAACACGTCGATGGCGAATTGCAGCACCGACAGGCAGTTCAAGTCGGAGTGCACGACGACGTTGGCGATATTGCGATGGACAAAGACATCGCCGGGCGCCAGTCCCAGCAATTCATTCGCCGGCACCCGGCTGTCGGAACAGCCTATCCACAGGTATTCGGGCGATTGTTGGAATTCCAGCTTCTTGAAGAAATCCGCTTCCCTGGCGACCATGGAATCGGCCCAGTCGCGGTTTTTCTGCAGTAACTTCGCCAGGGGGTTGGCGGGATCGATCGTGGTATCGGTCATTGTTATTTTCCTATCACTGATAACAAGACCGCCGACTGCCTGTGGGGCAAATCAGCGGTCGCGGTCCATCATGTAAAACTAAGGCTTGGCCTGGCTCATTCGAAGAAATCCTTCACTTTGTCTTTCCAGGTCTTGCTTTGCGGGCTATGCTTGCCGCCGCCTTCGGTCGTCGATTTCTCGAAATCGCGCAGCAATTCCTTTTGCTTTTCAGTCAGCTTGACCGGCGTTTCAATCGCCACGTGGCAGAACAGGTCGCCCGGATAACCGGAACGCACGCCCTTGATCCCCTTCGACTTCAGGCGGAAGGTCTTGCCCGACTGTGTGCCTTCGGGAATGGTAAACGATACCTTGCCGCTCAGCGTAGGCACTTCGATTTCGCCGCCCAGGGCCGCCTTGGCGAAGGAGATCGGCATTTCGCAATGCAGGTCGTCGCCTTCGCGCTGGAATACCGCATGCGGCTTGATGTGGATTTCCACGTACAGGTCGCCCGACGGTCCGCCATTCGTGCCGGGTTCGCCGTTGCCGGACGAACGGATGCGCATGCCGTTGTCGATGCCGACCGGGATCTTCACTTCCAGGGTCTTGTTGCGCTTGATGCGTCCGGCGCCGCCGCAGGTCGAACACGGTTCGGGAATGACCTTGCCGGTGCCATGGCATTTCGGACAGGTTTGCTGGATGCTAAAAAAGCCTTGCTGCATGCGCACCTGGCCATGGCCGCCGCAGGTGCTGCAGGTAACCGGCGAGGTGCCCGGCTTGGCCCCGGAACCGTGGCAAGTGTCGCATTTGTCCCAGGACGGCACGCGGATCGTCGTGTCGAAACCGTGGGCGGCCTGTTCCAGCGTGATTTCCAGGTTGTAGCGCAAGTCGGCGCCGCGGTAAACTTGCGGGCCGGAACTACGGCCGCGTCCGCCGCCGCCAAAGATGTCGCCGAAGATATCGCCGAAGCTGTCGGCAAAACCGCCGGCGCCGCCGCCGAAACCGCCGCCGCTCCCCATGTTCGGATCGACGCCGGCATGACCGTAGCGGTCATACGCATCGCGCTTGTCCGGATTGGTCAGCATCTCGTAGGCTTCTTTGACTTCCTTAAACTTTTCTTCCGATTCCTTACTGTCCGGATTGCGGTCCGGATGGTATTTCATCGCCAGTTTGCGATAGGCCTTCTTGATTTCTTCTTCCGAAGAATTCTTTGCGACACCGAGTGTCTCGTAAAAATCACGCTTTGCCATGTTGTCGGCACCTTGCAGTATCTATCTACCAAGCCAGGCATGCGCCCAAAGGCGGCTACCTGCTAATTACACGAAAAAGCCGAGTCGAGCGCCGCGGTTACGGTCACTCGGCTCGGCAGGTCTGCGCGGCGGCGTTGTGCTTCACTGCCGCGACGTGCCGCCCGACCTCGGCAGCAACGCTACCAGTCGTCGGCTTACTTACTGTCCTTGACTTCCTTGAAGTCGGCGTCGACGACGTCGTCATGCTGGGCGCCGGCTTCCGCCTGCTGGCCTGCCGGCGCTTGCTGGGCGCCCTCGGCGCCGCCGGCCGCAGCCTGCTGCGCCTGCATGTCGGCATACATCTTCTCGCCCAGCTTTTGCGAAGCGGTCGACAGCGAAGCCACCTTGGCGTCGATCTCGGCCTTGTCGCCAGCCTTGATCGAAGCTTCCAGGTCGGTGATCGCGGCTTCGATCTTTTCTTTCTCGCCGGCATCCAGCTTGTCGCCGTATTCGATCAGCGATTTGCGGGTCGAGTGCACCAGCGCGTCGGCCTGGTTGCGCGATTCGGCCAGTTCCTTCACTTTCTTGTCTTCTTCGGCGTTGACTTCGGCGTCTTTTACCATTTTCTGGATTTCCGCTTCGGTCAGGCCGGAGTTGGCCTTGATCGTGATCTTGTTCTCTTTGCCGGTGGCC
>DASYLQ010000431.1:0-12874 GCA_036009485.1 Janthinobacterium sp. | reverse complement strand
CGAGCCGGTCGCGCTCGGGCCTTTCCGCCTCGGCGCCGTGGTCGGCGCCTTCAACGGCTACCCGAAGATGCTCGACGGCGGCTGGTTTCCGGCCCTGGTCCCGGTGCTCAGCTATGAATACAAGCGCGTCGGCGTCAACCTCGGCATCGTCCCGAGCTACAAGGACAGGCTGTATGGCGCCTTCAGCTTCCAGTTGAAGGTGAAGCTGTTCGATTGAACGGCGGCGGCGCCATTCGTCGCCCATCCCCGCAAGCCATCCCGCCAAACCGGCATTCCATCGGAAAACGCCGCCGCGCGCGGCGCCGCCTTGCTACATTGGCCAGGTCGGCGGGCGCATTCCGCGTCCGGCCGTCGCCACATCCGGAGGCCACATGAAAGATATCGATTGCCATTCCATCCTGGCGCTGCTGAAGGAAACCGGCGCCGCCCTGCGCAGCGCCGCCCGCTTCGGCCTGCGCACCCTGAGCCGCATGTCCTGGCCGGCGCTGCTGCTGAGCTGCGTGCTGCTGGCGCTGTTTACCACCATCCTGCCGCTGGCCATTTCCCTGTTCGCCGTCTTCCTGCTGCTGAAACTGCTGGTGGCGGCTGTCGTCGTCGGCAAGCACCGCGGCAAACCGGCGCAGCCCGGCCAGAACGGGCATGCTGAATAAGCTGAACATCCGCCTGCATCCTGAGGAGCCTTGTCCTGGAAAAGTCTGCCGCTTATATTGGTATGGCTGAGTGCGCTCGGCGGGCTGCACGGCGTCGATCATGACCGCCGTCAAAGGGCGCCGGATCCGTGTCCGGATCGCCGAACGCATGCCGCCGCCAGGGATCGAAAATACATCTACCTAGCCTTAGGAGTCGTACATGTCCAGCATTCCCAAAAATACCAAAGCGACCGTTGTGCCCTTCCTGCGCTACCGCGACGCGCCCGCCGCCATCGAGTGGTTATGCGGCACGCTCGGCTTTGAAAAACAATTGGTCGTACCGCACGAGGACGGCAGCATCGCCCACGCCCAGCTCAGTTTCGGCAACGGCATGATCATGCTGGGATCGGTCGTCGATTCCGAATTCGGCCGGCTGATGAAACAGCCCGACGAAATCGGCAACGCCTCGACGCAAAGCTGCTACCTGGTGGTGGCCGACGCCGACCTGGTGTACCAGCGCGTCAAGACCAGCGGCGCGGTGGTCGAACTGGATATCAAGGACGAGGATTACGGCGGCCGCGGTTTCACCTGCCGCGACCCGGAAGGCCACCTGTGGAGCCTGGGCACCTACGACCCGTGGTGAAGGAGGCGCGGCCCTCGTCCGAGGTACAATAAAAAAATAAGGAGAACACCATGAACAAGGACGAAGCCGCCATCCGCCAGGTGATCGCTACCTGGATTGAAGCGACCGGGGCCGGCGACGTCGAGCGGGTGCTGGCGCTGATGTCGCCCGAAGCGGTATTCCTGATCGCCGGGCAACCGCCCATGCATGGCAGCGCCGCGTTTGCCGCCAGCCTGCGCGGCTTGCTGCGCACGCACCGCATCGACAGCTCCAGCCAGGTCGAGGAAATCGACATCGCCGGCGACATGGCTTATTGCCGCAGCCACCTGTCGGTGACGGTGACGCCGGTCGATGGTGGCGTGCCGGTGCAAAGGACCGGCAATACGCTGTCGATTTTCCGCCGCGGCGGCAAGGGCCAGTGGCTGCTGACGCGCGACGCCAATATGCTGGCGCCGGCCAAAGTCCGAGAGTAGCCGCTCAGTCAGCCAAGGCGGCGACCAAGCCTTGGTCCGCCACCTGCCGCGGCTTGATGCGGATGACCTTGCTGTACAGCGGCGGCATGGCCTCGCACAGCGCATGCAGGCCGGCTTGCGCCATCCCCGCACGCACGTATTGGAATTGCGCCGGATTATTTGCCGGCAAGGCGCCTTCCATCGTCGAGCCATAGGCGCCCAGGTTCATGAAACTGGCCGCGCTGTCGTCCGGACCGATGGCGAACACGAAGGTGCCCTCTTTCGGATGCGCCAGGGCGCGCCGCACTTTTTCCTGGGCGGCCGGGGCGGCGCCGCGCATCAGCGCATGACGCAGTTGCGCATACTGGCGCGTGCATTCCATGAAGGGCGTGCGGATGGCCGACGCCGCCCGGTTGCCGGGGACGCACAGCAGCAGGTTGCCGAAGGAATCGAGCAAGGCGGCGGCGTCGCCGGCGCCGCCGTTTTTCCTGTCCTGCTCCATCGCCGCCAGCAGGAAAGGCGCCAGGCCGGCGTCGGGCCGCTGCGGCGCGCAGCGATAACTCAAGGCTTCCGGGTAGAGCCGCTTCAGCGCGGCGACGATCGCATGGCCGGGCGCCAGCGACGCCGGATCGATCTGGCGCTCCTGCGCCTCGTTCGCGTTCAACAGTTCGGAGACGCTGGCCGCCATCGCCTCGAACACCAGCGAGCACAGGGCCTGGGTCTGTTCCGCCACCGTCTTGCCGATGAAAAAAGGCTTGGGCGGCGCGCCGCAAGCCTGGCGCGCATAGTCCGAAGCGCCCAGCACGGCGGGATAGCAAAAACTGGCGCCGGCGCGCTGCCGCAAGGGCGGCGGCAGCGAGAAAAATGTCGCGCCGGCGTCGTGGTTGATGCCGGCCTTGGGATCGGCGGCGGCCGCCACCACGTTGAACCCGCTCTCGAGAATCGCGCCGCTGCACATGCAGCAGGGGTCGAGCGAGCTGACGATGGTCAGCTCGGACGGCGGCGGCAGGTCGCGGCCCCTGGCGCGCTCGGCGAAATACCAGTCGATCAGCCGGCGTTCGCCATGCGCGGTCGGATCGAAGATCAAGCCGTCCCGCACCACGTCGTTGTGCAGCGAGTGCAGCACATTGCCGGACTGGTCGAGCAGCACGCCGCCGACGCCGAAGGTGCCCTGGGTCTTCGCCTGCAAGGCTTCCGCCGCCGCGATGGCCACCGCCGCCTGGATATCCATGGCCTTGTTCACCCGGCGGCCGCCTATTTCTTCTTCAGGTCGGCGCCGCCGAAGGCGTTCGGCAACTGGGCGCCGGCGGTGGTCTCGAACAAGTCGCCCTTGAGGTTGGCCAGCGCCACCGGCAGCTCGTTGCCGCCCAATTCCAGGATCACCTGGCGGCAGGCGCCGCACGGCGCGATCGGGCCCTCGGTCTCGCCGATGACGGCCAGGGCGCTGAAATCGCCGGGCCGGTAGCCGTGCGCGACGGCGCTGAAAAAGGCCGTCCGCTCGGCGCAATTGCACAAGCCGTAGGAAGCGTTTTCCACGTTACAGCCGCGGAAGACACGGCCGTCGTTGCACAGCAGCGCCGCGCCGACCTTGAAATGCGAGTAGGGCGTGTAGGCGACCAGGCGCGCCTGGCGCGCTTCCTCGATCAATTGCTGAGTATTCATAAGTCTCCTTGGGGAATGCGCCGCGCGCCTTCAGGCGCGGATGGCGCGGTAGACGACGGGATTGGCGGCCGCGGCGGCGGCGCCGATGGCGTAGGCCGCCTGGATCTCGCGCACCGCCTGCTGCGCCGCCGCTTCGGTGCGCGCATGCACCAGCGCCAGCGGCTGGCCCGCTTCGACCGCCGTGCCGAGGGCGACCAGGTCGGTCAAGCCGACGGCGAAGTCGATGGCGTCGCTGGGACGGCGGCGGCCGCCGCCCAGGCTGACCACCGCCAGGCCCAGGCCGCGGCAATCGCTGGCGACGGCGAAACCGGAGGCCAGGGCCGGCGCGGCCACCACCACCGGGGCCTTTTCCAGGTGGACGTCGGGACGCTCGACCAGGCCGGCCGGGCCGCCCAGCGCCGCCACCATGCGCGCAAAGCGCTCGGCGGCGGCGCCCGAATCGAGCGCCGCCATCAATCTGGCGCGCGCCGCGCTCTCGGTGTCGGCCAGGCCGCCCAGCACCAGCATTTCGGCGCACAGCGCCAGCGTCACTTCGTGCAGGCGCGCCGGGCGCGAACGGCCGGTCAGGTAATCGATCGCGCCGCGCACTTCCAGCGCATTGCCGGCGTAGGGCGCCAGCGATTCGTTCATGTCGGTCAGGATGGCCGAGGTCAGCATGCCGGCGCCGTTGCCGACCGCGACGATGCTCTCGGCCAGTTCGACCGACTTGCCGTAGCTCGGCATGAAGGCGCCGCTGCCCACCTTGACGTCCATGGCCAGCGCATCCAGGCCGGCCGAAAGCTTTTTCGACAGGATGGAACCGGTGATCATCGCCACCGATTCCACCGTCGCGGTGGTGTCGCGGATGCTGTAGAAGCGCTTGTCGGACGGCGCCAGCGACGCGGTCTGGCCAATGATGGCGACGCCGACCTCCTGCACCACCTTGCGGAACAATGCATTGTCCGGCGCCGTGTTGTAGCCGGGGATGGCGTCGAACTTGTCGAGCGTGCCGCCGGTGTGGCCCAGGCCGCGGCCGGAAATCATCGGCACATAGCCGCCGCAGGCGGCGATCATCGGCCCCAGCAGCAGCGAGACGACGTCGCCGACGCCGCCGGTCGAATGCTTGTCCAGCACCGGGCCGGGCAGGTTCAGCGAGCGCCAGTCGAGCACCTGGCCGGAATCGCGCATCGCCAGCGTGAAGGCGACGCGTTCATCCATATTCATGTCCTTGAAAAAGACCGCCATCGCCAGCGCCGCGATCTGTCCTTCGGTGACGCCGCCATCGGTGATGCCGCGCACGAAAAACTGGATTTCTTCCGCGCTCAGGGCGCCGCCATCGCGCTTCTTGCGGATGATCTCTTGGGTCAAAAACATGTACTGCTCCGATGAATGGGATGGTTTTTCAGTGGCGGCCTCCGCCCCTTGATGGGACCTCGAAAAACCGTCGCGAGCAAGCCCGATATCGCGTTGAGTAGCGCAGCCGTACGCAGTACGGGGGCGCCGAGCCGGTGAGCAACGGATAAGCGAGAGCGGGCTGCGCAGTAGGTTTGTCGAGGTCACATCAAACGCCGTAGGGGATCCAGACATTCTTCACCTGGCTGGCCTGCGCCAGCACGGCGCGGCCGCCGCTTTGCGCCGTACTATACCAGTCGCGTCCCCTGGCGCCGCCGACCCAGGTGCGCTTCAGCGTAGCGGCCGACAGGCGCTCGACTTCGGCGCAGCCTTCGGCCGAGCCGTCGTGGCGCCATACCGCGTCGACGTCGGCATGGCTGGCCAGCGTGCGCGCCAGTTCGTCGGCGTCGCCGCTGACGATGTTGACCACGCCGCCCGGCAGGTCGGACGTGTCGAGCACCTGATACAGGTCCAGCGCCGCCAGCGGATGCGCTTGCGACGGCACGGCGACGACGCGGTTGCCCAGCGCGATGGCCGGCGCCACCAGCGCGATGAAGCCGAGCAGCGGCGCTTCGTTCGGGCAGACGATGCCGATCACGCCGAGCGGCTCGTTGAGCGCGACGGTGATGCCATGCATGGGCGGCTGGTGCACCAGGCCGTCGTATTTGTCGGCCCAGGCGGCGTAATAAAACAGCCGCTCGATCGAGGCTTGCACTTCCTTGTGCGCGTCGCGCGCGCCGGTCATCGCCGTGATGCGGGCCGCGAATTCATGGGCGCGCACGGCCAGGTTCTCGGCCAGGTAATACAGCACCTGGGCGCGGTTGTGCGCACTGGCCCTGGCCCAGCCGGAAGCCTTGTGCGCCGCTTCGACGGCGTTGCGAATGTCCTTGCGGTTGCCTTCGCCGATATCGGCCAGGAAGACGCCGTCGGCGCCGAAGACGGCGCGGCTGTAGGCGCTGTCGGGGCGGGCCTGCTTGCCGCCGATATACAGCTTGGCCGTGCGGTCGAGCGCGAACGGATCCGCCGCCGCATTGGCCGCGACGGCGGACGCCGCACTCCTGGTCCCGGCCCCGGCCGGGGCCGGCGGCGC
This sequence comes from Janthinobacterium sp., assembly GCA_036009485.1. Taxonomy (GTDB): domain Bacteria; phylum Pseudomonadota; class Gammaproteobacteria; order Burkholderiales; family Burkholderiaceae_D; genus Janthinobacterium. The sequence continues at coordinate 7,048 of DASYLQ010000431.1, read as the reverse complement.
CGCCGGACGGGCGTCTTCCGCCAGCGGCGTCAGGTATTCCAGCATGCCCTCGCGGCCGCCCTCGCGGCCGAAGCCGGATTCGCGGTAGCCGCCGAAACCGCAGGCGGCGTCGAACTGGTTGGCGGTATTGATCCACACCACACCGGCCTTGAGCTCGGGCGCGACGTCCAGCGCCAGGCTGATCGACTCGGTCCAGACGCAGGCGGCCAGGCCGTAGACGGTGTTGTTCGCCAGTTGCACCGCCTCGGGCGGCGTACGGAAGCTCATCGCCACCAGCACCGGACCGAAGATCTCGGCCTGGGCCACGGCGGCCGAGGTCGAGGCGCCGGTGATCAGGGTCGGCGGGAAGAAGGAACCATGCTCAGGCACTGCGCAGCCGGGCGCCTGGTACACGGCGCAGCCTTCGGCGCGCGCCGATTCGACCAGCGCCGCGATGCGCTGGTATTGCACCGGATCGACCAGGGCGCCGATGTCGTTCGACTTGTCCAGCGGCGAACCGAGGCGCAGGGTATCCATGCGCAGGCGCAGCTTGGCCAGGAAGCGCTGCTCGACCGATTCCTGCACCAGCAGGCGCGAACCGGCGCAGCACACCTGGCCCTGGTTGAACCAGATCGAATCGACCAGGCCTTCGACGGCGGCGTCCAGGTCGGCGTCGTCGAAGACGATGAAGGGCGACTTGCCGCCCAGTTCCAGCGACAGCTTCTTGCCGCTGCCGGCCGTGGCCTGGCGGATCAGGCGCCCGACTTCGGTGGAACCGGTGAAGGCCAGCTTGGCGATCCCCTCATGCCGGACGATGGCTTCGCCGACGCGGCCGTCGCCGGTGACGATGTTGACGACGCCGGCCGGCAACCCGGCCTGCTGGCAGATTTCGGCGAACAGCAGCGCCGTCAGCGAAGTGAATTCGGCCGGCTTGAACACCACCGTGTTGCCGGCGGCCAGGGCCGGGGCGATTTTCCACGACAGCATCAGCAGCGGGAAATTCCAGGGCACGATCTGGCCGACCACGCCGACGGCGCGGTAGTCGGCGAATTCTTCAGCTTGCAGCTGGGCCCAGCCGGCGTGGTGGTAGAAATGGCGCGCCGCCAGCGGCATGTCGATGTCGCGCGTTTCGCGGATGGTCTTGCCGTTGTCCAGGGTCTCCAGCACGGCGAACAGGCGCGCGTGTTTTTGCAGCAGGCGCGCCAGCGCGTACAGCGCGCGCGCGCGGCCGTGGCCGCCCAGCGCCTGCCAGCCCGGCAACGCGCGGTCGGCCGCGGCGACGGCGCGGTCGACGTCGGCTAGCGTGGCCTGGGTCAGTTGCGCCAGCGCCGAACCGTCGGCCGGATTCAGCGATGCGAACAGTTCGCCCGGCTCGCTCCAGGCATTGTCGATGAACAGGCCGAAGCGGCGCTGGCGCCGGTCCAGCCAGGCCAGCGCTTCCGTCCGGCTTTCAGGTGCGGGGCCGTAGTCCATGGTGTTCAGGATCTCTTTGATGGTGGGCATGGCGGGCGTTCTTTATGGTTGTGCGTGGCGGTGGCTGGCCGAGTAATGTCCGGTGACATAGTGCTCGAGCTGGCGCTCGATGTCGGTCAGCAGGCTGGAGGCGCCGATGCGGAACAGATGCGGCTGCAGCCACTCGTTGCCCAGCTCTTCCTTCATCAGGGTCAGGTATTGCAGCGCGCCCTTGGCCGAGCTGACGCCGCCGGCCGGCTTGAAGCCGACCTGGAAGCCGGTCTGCTGGTGGTAGTCGCGGATTGCCCGCACCATCGTCAGCGCGACCGGGATGGTGGCGTTGACGCCTTCCTTGCCGGTCGAGGTCTTGATGAAATCGGCGCCCGCCATCATGCACACCCAGGAAGCTTTGGCGACGTTTTCCAGGGTCAGCAAATCGCCGGTGGCGAGGATGGCCTTGACGTGGGCCTCGCCGCAAGCCTGGCGGTAGGCGCGCATTTCCTCGTACAGCGCCTGCCAGTTGCCGGTCAAGACATGCTGGCGCGTGATGACGATGTCGATTTCCGCGGCGCCGGCGGCGACCGAGAGTTCGATCTCGCGCACCTTGGTTTCCATGCTGGCCAGGCCGGCCGGGAAGCCGGTCGAGACGGCGGCGATCGGCAGCCGGCCCTTCAGCACGGCCGCCGCCGGGGCGATCATTTGATGGTAGACGCAGACCGCGCCGGTCGCCAGGTTCAACCCGGACAAACCCATGGCCTCGACCAGGTCGGCGCGCAAGGGCCGCAGGGCTTTCAGGCACAGGCGTTCGACCCGGCCCGGCGTGTCGTCGCCGCCCAGCGTGGTCAAGTCGATCAAGCCGATGGCTTTCACCAGCCAGGCGGCCTGGTATTCCTTTTTGACGCTGCGGCGGTTGGCCAGGCTGGCCGCGCGGCGGTCGGCGGCGGCGCGGTTGACGCGCAGGCGGTTGATCCAGCCCAGGTCGAGGCCGACGGCCTCGTTGCGCTTGAAGCCGGGATGGCTGGCGCTGATGCTGGTGCTAGTGCTCATAACAGGCTGCGTCCATGTGCAAGTGGCGCCACGCCGAGATGGCGGGCCAGGGTCTGGCCGATGTCGGCGAAGCTGTCGGAAATGCCCAGTTCGCGCGGCTCGACGCCGGGACCGAAAAAGAGCATCGGAATGTGTTCGCGGGTATGGTCGGAACCGGGCCAACTGGGGTCGCAACCATGGTCGGCGGTGACCACCGCCAGGTCGCCCTGCTTCAGCCTGGCCATGAATTCCGGCAGGCGGGCGTCCATCTGCTGCAGCGCCCTGGCGTAGCCGGCGATGTCGCGGCGGTGCCCGAAAGCCTGGTCGAAATCGACGAAATTGGCGAAGGTCAGCGAGCCGTCGCCGACTTCGTTGCTCACCGTCAGCAGCGCGTCGAACAGGGCCATGTTGTCGGCGCCCTTGATCACGCGCGAAATGCCCTGGCCGGCGAAGATGTCGCTGATCTTGCCCAGGCCGACCACTTCGCCGCCGGCGTTTTTCACATGGTCGAGCAAGGTCGGCGCCGGCGGCGGCACGGCGTAGTCGTGGCGGTTGCCGGTGCGCGTGTAGTTGCCCTTGGCGCCGACGAAAGGGCGGGCGATGACGCGGCCGATGTTGTAGGGCTTGACCAGCTCATACGCCTTTTCGCAGACCTCGTACAGGCGCTGCAGGCCGAAGTGTTCTTCGTGGGCGGCGATCTGCATCACCGAATCGCCCGAGGTGTAAATGATCGGCTTGCCGCTGGCGACGTGCTCGTCGCCGTGGCGATTGATGATCTCGGTGCCGGAGGCGTGGCAATCGCCGAGGAAGCCGGGCACCCCGGTCTGCGCCTGCAGCGCCGCGCCCAGTTCGGCCGGGAAGGATGGCACCGTGCGCGGGAAATAACCCCAGTCGAATTCGACCGGCACGCCGGCGATTTCCCAGTGACCGCTCTGGGTATCCTTGCCGGTCGAGCGCTCACGCGCCGCGCCGTAGGCGCCGGTGAAGCCGCCGCGCAGGGCGAAGCCGTCGGCCCAGGCGCCGCTGGCGGCGCGGGCGGCGGCAGCCAGGCCGAGTCTTTCCAGGTTGGGCAAGGCCAGCGGCTTGCCGGCGGCGGCGGCCCAGGCGGCGATATGGCCGAAGGTGTCGGCGCCGGCGTCGCCGTATTGGGCGGCGTCGGGCGCGGCGCCGAGGCCGAAGGAATCGAGCAAGAGAATAAAGGCGCGTGACATAAAGAGCCCCGGTAAAAATAAAAAAAGGCGGTCGAAAATGGCGCCGGCGGGCTACCGCCCGCCGGCGGCGCTCAAGCCCGAGGCGTGCGCGCCACGTTCTCCAAAAACGCCAGGATCAGCACCACCAGGTCCTTGGCGCCGATGGCCGCGTACTTCAGCGTTTGCTCGTGCGACAGCGGGAACGGCGACATGCCCTCGGCCAGGTTGGTGATGACGGAGACGCCGACCACCTTCAAGCCGCAATGGCGGGCCGAGACCACTTCCGGCACCACCGACATGCCGACCACGTCGGCGCCCAGGCGGGCCATCATGCGGATCTCGGCGGCGGTCTCGAAGTTCGGGCCCGGATAGGCGACGAACACGCCTTCGTGCAGCGTGATGCCTTGCGCCGCGGCGCTTTCCTTGACCAGGCTGCGCAAGTCGCTGTCGTAGGCGTTCGCCATGCTGAAGAAACGCGGGCCGAAACGGTCGTCGTTGGGACCGACCATCGGCGTGCCCGGCAACAGGTTGATGTGGTCGGTCAGCGTGACCAGGCTGCCGGCGTCAACTTCAGGGCGCAGGGAACCGGCGGCGTTGGTGACGAACAGCATGTCGCAGCCGATCAGCTTCAGCGTGCGGATGGCGCTGGTCATCACGCCCATGCCGTAGCCCTCATAGAAGTGGCCGCGGCCCTTCATGCAGACCACCGCCACGCCGGCCAGCGTGCCGATCACCAGTTCGCCGGCGTGGCCGTGCACGGTGCTGATCGGGAAGCCGGGCAATTCGTCGAAGCTGATCGTCACCGCCTCGCTCATCTGCTCGGCCAGCACGCCCAGGCCGGAACCCAGGATCATCGCCACGCGCGGCTGGAAGCCGGCCGGCGCGCGCGCGCGGATAATGTCGGCGGCATGGAATGGGGAATTGTTCGGCATGGCTCTTCCTCGTTGTATGGGCTGATTTTTATACCCAGCATGATGCATCAACTGCCATATGTATGGCAAATACCAATTTTCTTGCGCATTTATATAAAAGCCGTATAAATATCCTTTACTATAAGTCCATTGACAGCCCATAAACAATTGTCCAGGATCAAAAACAATTGTTTATTTCCGTGATAACCGTGACCGACATTTCCCAAAAAAACCAGTTGTACGAGCTGATCCGCGCCAATCCTTTTATTTCGCAGCAAGACCTGGCGCTGCAACTGCGCCTGTCGCGGTCGGCCGTGGCCGGCCACGCCGCCAGCCTGATCCGCGAACGGCGCCTGCTCGGCCGCGCCTATGTGCTGCCGGGGCGGCGGCCCGTACTGTGCCTGGGCGCGGCCAACCTGGACCGCAAGCTGCGCACCCTGGCGGTGCAGCTCAAGGATGCCCAGCGCGACATCAAAGGCGTGTTCCACACCACCCGCGACGGCATCGCCCGCCTGCCCGCCGCCGACGTGCGCACGGTCGACGTCACCGGCGCCGGCGACGCTTTCGCGGCGACTGTCTGCTGGTCGCTGTACCAGGGCAGCGACGACTTGAAACTGGCTTGCCGCCGCGGCTTGAAGCTGGCGGCCGGCATCCTCGACGAGATCCACGATTTCAACCACGATTTCAACCCGCCCCCGCTGGCCGCTCCGGCCCGGCCCAAGCTTTTCGACCAGGACTGAAACATGCACCGATTCCTCTCCTTTTCCCCCGAAGTGGCGGCCGCGCGCGCCGCCGGCAAGCCGGTGGTGGCGCTCGAATCGACCATCATCTCGCACGGCATGCCGTATCCGCAAAACGTCGGCATGGCGCGGGAAGTCGAGCAAATCATCCGCGACGGCGGCGCCGTGCCGGCCACCATCGCCATCATCGGCGGCAAGATCCGCATCGGCCTGGCGCCGGAGCAGCTGGAGTTGCTGGCCACCGCGCCGGACGCAATGAAGGTCAGCCGGCGCGACCTGCCCTACGTGCTGTCGCAAGCGAAGCTGGGCGCGACGACGGTGGCGGCGACCATGATCTGCGCCGAGCTGGCCGGCATCAGGGTCTTCGTCACGGGCGGCATCGGCGGCGTGCACCGCGGCGCCGCGACCAGCTTCGACATCTCGGCCGACCTGCAGGAGCTGGGCCAGACCTCGGTGGCGGTGGTCTGCGCCGGCGTCAAGTCCATCCTCGACATCGGCCTGACGCTGGAATACCTGGAGACGCACGGGGTGCCGGTGGTCAGCGTCGGCCAGCCCGGTTTCCCCGCCTTTTTCACGCGCGAGAGCGGCTTCCAGGCCGACTTCCGGCTCGACACGGCGGCCGAACAGGCGGCCTTCCTCCACACCAAATGGCAGCTCGGCCTGAAGGGCGGCGTGGTCATCGCCAACCCGGTGCCGGCGGCCGACGCCATGCCGCAGCAAGAGATCGACGCCATCACGCTGCAGGCACTGGCCGAGGCGGATGCCGGCGGCGTAGCCGGCAAGGCGGTCACGCCCTTCCTGCTGGCGCGCATCAGGACGCTGAGCGGCGGGCGCAGCCTGGCGACGAATATCGCGCTGGTGAAGAACAATGCGCGGGCCGGGGCGGCGCTGGCTGCCGCGCTGCTCGCCCCGCACTTACAGTAAAGAGTCATCGAACGCCATGTCCATCGACCTCAAACAGTTACGTTATTTCCTCGCCGTCGCCGAGGAAAAGAGCTTCAGCCGCGCGGCCGAGCGCCTGCATATTTCACAGCCGCCGCTGAGCCAGCAAATCATGAAGCTGGAAAGCGAGCTGGGCGTGCGCCTGTTCGCCCGCACCACCCGCAGCTTCGAACTGACCGTGGCCGGCAAGGCGCTAATGAACGAAGCCTCGGACCTGCTGGCGAAGATGCGCATGACCATCGACACCATCCGCCAGATCGACCGCGGCGAAGTGGGCCGGCTGCGCGTCGGCATCGTCGGCTCGGCGATGTGGGGACCGATTCCCAGCCTGCTGGAAGAATTCCAGAGCAAATACCCGCGCGTGACCTGGACCATCCACGAATATGGCCCGACGGTGCAGTACGAGGCGCTGCGCGCCAAGCAGATCGACGTCGGCTTCTGGCGCGAACCGAGGCTGGACGAAGGCGTACTACGGCACGACAACCTGCGCCAGGACCTGTGCTTCCGCGAGAACGTGTGCGTGGCGGTGAACGAGCACAATCCGCTGGCCAGCAAGGGCCATATCGAGCTGGTCGATCTTGCCGACCAGCCGATGTTGACGCTGGCGCTAGACAAGTCCGCATTCCCGCGCTACCTGATCCAGTGCTGCGTCGATGCGGGCTTCCAGCCGACGATCTTCCAGGAAGCCACCGAGCCGCAGACCTTGCTGGCGATGGTTGGCGCGGGGCTGGGCGTCGCGCTGATGCCGGAAACGACCAGCCGCATCGGCTGGCCGGGCGTGATCTTCCTGCCGATAAAAACAGATCCG
>DASYLQ010000430.1:0-2388 GCA_036009485.1 Janthinobacterium sp. | reverse complement strand
TGGACAAGCCGGCTTTCGCCGCGATTGTCAACGCAGTAAAAGCAAAAATCGCTGCGTAAGCACGGTCATTGCCAGCGCCGCTTCCGGGCGGCGCGAAAAGAGCGGGGCAGGGGTGCATAACCTTATGCCCCGTTTTTGATTATTGGGCCTCTTTATTTCCCAAACAGGAAAAGCTGCATGAACTTTCTAGAAGAACTCGTCGTCTCGGCCCGGGCTGACTTTATCGCCGCCGAAGACGCTGCCGCACTGGAAAACGCCAAAGCCAAATACCTTGGCAAGACCGGCCAGATCACTGAACAGATGAAGGGTCTCGGCAAGCTCGACCCGGAAGCCCGCAAGAGCCAGGGCGCCGTGATCAATGCCGCCAAGGAGCACATCGAGCAAGCGCTGACGGCGCGCCGCGACGCCCTGGCCGACGCCCAGATGCAGGGCCGCCTGAATGCCGAGGCGATCGATGTCTCGCTGCCTGGCCGCGGCCGCGCCGGCGGCGGATTGCACCCGGTCATGCGCAGCTGGGAGCGGGTCGAGGAAATCTTCCGCTCGATCGGCTTCGATGTCGCCGACGGCCCGGAAATCGAGAACGACTGGACCAATTTCACCGCCCTGAACAGCCCCGAAAACCATCCGGCGCGTTCCATGCAAGACACGTTTTATATCGACGGCAACGATACCGAAGGCAAGCCGCTGCTGTTGCGCACGCACACCAGCCCGATGCAGGTGCGCTACGCCCGCACGCATCAACCGCCGATCAAGGTCATCGCGCCGGGCCGCACCTACCGCGTCGACAGCGACGCCACCCATTCGCCGATGTTCCACCAGGTCGAAGGCCTGTGGATCGCCGAAGACATCAGCTTCGCCGACCTGAAGGGCGTCTACCTGAATTTCGTCAAGGCATTCTTCGAGACCGAGGATTTGCAGGTGCGTTTCCGCCCATCTTATTTCCCGTTTACGGAACCGTCGGCCGAGATCGACATCGCCTTCGGCAGCGGTCCGCTGAAGGGGCGCTGGCTGGAAGTGTCCGGCGCCGGCCAGGTCCATCCGACGGTGGTGAAAAATTTTGGCCTGGACCCGGAAAAGTACATCGGCTTCGCTTTCGGCTCCGGCCTGGAACGCTTGACGATGCTGCGTTACGGCATCAACGACTTGCGCCTGTTTTACGAGGGCGACCTGCGTTTCCTGAAACAATTCAACTGAAGCGTTTCCACACTGTGCGCTGGAGCGCTGCCGATGCGGCGCTCGCGCTTTGACTATTCTTTGCGGCAGAAGGCTTGATTATGCAATTTTCCGAAAACTGGCTCCGTACCATGGTCGATCCGAAGATGACGTCGGATGAACTGGCCCATTTGCTGACCATGTCCGGTCTCGAAGTCGAGGCCGTCGATGCGGTGGCGCCGCCATTTTCCAACGTCGTCGTGGGCCTGGTACGCGAGTTGGCCAAGCACCCGAACGCCGACCGTCTCAACGTTTGCCAGGTCGACGTCGGTACAGGCACTCTGCTCAACATCGTCTGCGGCGCGCCCAACGTGCGCCCGGGCTTGAAAGTGGTGTGCGCGATGGCCGGCGCGATCCTGCCGCCCGGCGCCGACGGCAAGCCCTTCGAAATCAAGGTGGGCCAGCTGCGCGGCGTCGAATCGCAGGGCATGCTGTGCTCGGCGCGTGAATTGAAATTATCGGAAGAGGGCGCCGGCTTGCTGGAGTTGCCGGACGATGCGCCGGTGGGCCAGAACTTCCGCGATTATTACGCGCTGAACGACTTGAAGTTCACCATCAAGCTGACGCCGAACAAGGCCGATTGCCTGTCCGTGCTCGGCGTGGCGCGCGAAGTGTCGGCGCTGACCGGCGTGACCCTGCAGCAGCCGCAATATCGCCATGTGCCGGTGAACAGCGCCGAAACGCTGCCGGTGAGCATCAGCGCGCCCGACTTGTGCGGCCGTTTCAGCGGCCGCGTCATCCGCGGCTTGAATGCGCGCGCGCAAACGCCGGACTGGATGACGCAGCGCCTCGAGCGCAGCGGCCAGCGTCCGCTGTCGGCCCTGGTCGACATTTCCAATTACGTCATGCTGGAACTGGGCCGTCCCAGCCATGTGTTCGACCTGGCGAAAATCCACGGCGGCTTGAACGTGCGTTGGGGCAAGCCCGGCGAAACGCTGAAGCTGCTGAACGGGAATACCGTGGCGATCGACGAATGGATAGGCGTCATCGCCGACGAGCGCGAAATCGAATCGCTGGCGGGCATCATGGGCGGCGACGCCACCGCCGTCTCGCTCGACACCGACAGCATCTATCTGGAAGCCGCGTTCTGGTGGCCCAACGCTATCCAGGGCCGCGCCCGCCGCTTCAATTTCTCGACCGACGCGGCGCACCGCTTCGAGCGCGGCGTCGATTACG
>DASYLQ010000429.1:0-5204 GCA_036009485.1 Janthinobacterium sp. | reverse complement strand
GATGAACGAGTACGACTCGGACAAGATGGCGGACGTGCTCGGCGCTTCGGACGGCCTGGTCCGCACCGACCGTCCGGAAGACGCCGACATCATCTTGCTCAACACCTGCTCGGTGCGTGTCAAGGCGCAGGAAAAAGTGTTTTCCGACCTGGGCCGCCTGCGCGAACTGAAGCAGGCCCGGCCGGACCTGCTGATCGGCGTCGGCGGTTGCGTCGCCTCGCAGGAGGGCGACAGCATTGTCAAGCGCGCGCCCTATGTCGACATGGTGTTCGGGCCGCAAACCCTGCACCGCCTGCCGCAGATGATCAGTGCGCGCCGCAGCAGCGGCCAGTCGCAGGTCGACATCAGCTTCCCGGAAATCGAAAAGTTCGACCACTTGCCGCCGGCCCGCGTCGACGGCGCCTCGGCCTTCGTCTCGATCATGGAAGGCTGCAGCAAATACTGCAGCTACTGCGTGGTGCCCTACACCCGCGGCGAGGAAGTCTCGCGCCGCTTCGACGACGTGCTGACCGAAGTGGCCGGCCTGGCCGCCCAGGGCGTCAAGGAAATCACGCTGCTGGGCCAGAACGTCAACGCCTTCCGCGGCCAGATGGAGGGCGGCGAGACGGCCGACTTCGCGCTGCTGCTGGAATACGTCGCCGAAATCCCCGGCGTCGAGCGCATCCGTTTCGTCACCAGCCACCCGAAGGAATTCACCCAGCGCCTGATCGACGCGTACGCAAAAATTCCCAAGCTGGTCGACCACCTGTACCTGCCGGCGCAGCACGGCTCGGACAAGATCCTCGGCGCCATGAAGCGCGGCTACACGGGCCTGGAATACAAGTCCATCATCCGCCGCATCCGCGCGGTGCGGCCGAACATCGCCATCTCGTCCGACTTCATCGTCGGCTTCCCCGGCGAGACCGAGGCCGATTTCGACGCCATGATGAAGCTGATCCGCGACGTCGGCTTCGACAACAGCTACAGCTTCATCTTCAGCAAGCGCCCCGGCACGCCGGCCGCCAGCCTGGCCGACGACACGCCGCACGAAGTCAAGCTGGCCCGCCTGCAGGCGCTGCAAGCCGCGATCGACGCCAACACCAGGAAATACAGCCTGGCGATGGTCGGCACGGTGCAGCGCATCCTGGTCGAAGGGCCGTCGAAAAAAGACGCCGCCGAACTGCAGGGCCGCACCGAGAACAACCGCGTCGTCAATTTCGACGGCGGTCCGGACGCCCTGGCGCTGGTCGGCCGGCTGGCCGACGTGCGCATCACCGAAAGCCATTCCTACACCCTGCGCGGGGAACTCGTCCCCAGCGCCCTCGACCTGCAAAGAGCCAGTTGAAAACCAAAGCCCCGATCCAGCCCCACTACTTCATCCCCGAGCCGCTCGACAATACGCGGCTGGCGCATTTATGCGGCCCGCTGGATGAAAACCTGCGCCAGATCTCCGCCGCGCTCGACGTCACCATTTTCCGCCGCGGCGAAAAGTTCATCGTCGGCGGCAGCAATGCCGAGCGCGCGGTGGAAATCCTGGAACAGTTCTACGCCGTCGCCAACAAGGTGGTCCCGCTGGAAGAAGTGCAACTGGCCCTGGTCGAACAGCGCGCCGGCCTGTCGCATGGACGCGCGTCCGAACGGGACGAGCCGGTCTCGCCCTTCGTCGAACCGGACATCGCCAGCCCGGTGCTGAAGACGCGCCGCAGCGACCTGCGCGGCCGTACGCCGCACCAGATCGCCTACCTGCGCAATATCCTCGAGCACGACATCAGTTTCGGCGTCGGCCCGGCCGGCACCGGCAAGACCTACCTGGCGGTCGCTTGCGCAGTCGACGCGCTGGAACGCGACGCCGTCAAGCGCATCATCCTGACCCGTCCCGCCGTCGAAGCGGGCGAGCGGCTCGGTTTCCTGCCGGGCGACCTGGCGCAAAAAGTCGACCCTTACCTGCGCCCCCTGTACGACGCGCTGTACGACTTGCTCGGTTTCGACCGCACCCAGAAGCTGTTCGAAAAGCAGGTGATCGAGATCGCCCCGCTGGCGTATATGCGCGGGCGCACGCTGAACCATGCCTTCGTCATCCTCGACGAGGCGCAAAACACGACGGTCGAGCAAATGAAGATGTTCCTGACCCGCATCGGCTTCGGCAGCAAGGCCGTGGTCACCGGCGACGTTACCCAGGTCGACCTGCAAAAGAGCCAGAAGAGCGGCCTGGTCGACGCCATCCAGGTGCTGAAGGAAGTGCGCGGCATCGCCTTTACCCATTTCAGCAGCGCCGACGTGGTCCGCCATCCGCTCGTCGCGCGCATCGTCGACGCCTATGAAAACGCGCAGTCGGCGGCGCATGAACTGGCGCCGCTGTTAAAACCCGCCGCCTCTAAACATGTCCGAAAAAAATAAACTCTCGCTGTCCGTCCAGTATCCCGATGCGCGCCTGCAGGAAAGCATCACCCGGCCCAAGCTGCGGCGCTGGGTCAAGGCCGCGCTGTTCGCGCCGGCCGAGCTGACGCTGCGTTTCGTCGGCGCCGAAGAAGGCCGCACCCTGAACCGCGACTACCGCGGCAAGGACTACGCCACCAACGTGCTGACCTTCGCCTACAACGAGGGCGAGGAAGCGGACCGGGACGCGCCGACGCAGGCCGACATCATCCTCTGCACCGAGGTGCTGGAAAAGGAAGCGGCCGAACAAAGGAAAAGCGTCGAGGAGCACACCGCGCACCTGGTGGTGCATGGCGTACTGCACGCGCAAGGCTACGACCACGAGGACGATGACGAGGCGGCCGAGATGGAAGGACTGGAAACGGACATCCTGGCCAGGCTGGGCATCGCCGATCCCTACAGCGCCTGAGCCGGCGCCACCATGTGCCGAACCGTGGCCTTTCGCGCCCAGGCGTTTTTGCCGGCGCGAACGCGGCAGAATCGGCACAATTAAGTGTAGAAAACGACAAGCCGCGCTTTTAGTGTATCCTATACCCCTTCGTAACAACGGCTCACGCCTCCTATGCAAGAGCATCCTAATGGCGTCAGAACCGACGCCAAGCCCCACAGGTCACTGTTTGAACGGCTGACCGCCCTGATTTCACCCGAGCCCGAGAACCGCGCAGAGCTGCTCGAAGTCTTGCACGACGCCCATGAACGCAACCTGATCGACGCCGACGCGCTGTCGATGATCGAAGGCGTGTTCCAGGTTTCCGACCTGTCCGCCCGCGACATCATGGTGCCGCGCTCGCAAATGGATGTCATCGACATCGGCAAGCCGATCGAGGAATGGATGCCTTCCGTGCTGTCGACCGCCCATTCGCGCTTCCCGGCCATCGAGGGCGAGCGCGACAAGGTGATCGGCATCCTGCTGGCGAAGGACCTGCTGCGCTACTACGCCGAGGAATCCTTCGACGTGCGCGACATGCTGCGCCCCGCCATCTTCATCCCCGAATCGAAGCGCCTGAACGTGCTGCTGCGCGATTTCCGCGCCAACCACAACCACATGGCCATCGTCGTCGACGAATACAGCGGCGTGGCCGGCCTGATCACCATCGAGGACGTGCTCGAGCAAATCGTCGGCGACATCGAGGATGAATACGATTTCGACGAGGAAGAAGACAATGTCCTGTCGATCAAGGAAGGCCAGCACGGCCCGCGCTGGCGCATCAAGGCGCTGACCGAGATCGGCCAGTTCAACGAGGAACTCGGCTGCGACTTGTCGGACGAGGACGTCGACACCATCGGCGGCCTGGTCGCCAACCACCTGGGCCGCATGCCGCACAAGGGCGACGTCTTCGATCTGGAAAACCTGCGTTTCGAAGTGCTGCGCGCCGACGCCCGCCAGGTGCACGTGCTGCTGGTCGAAAAACTGCCCGCCACGGTAGACGACGAATCCTGACATGCGCTTCAGACGCGCACGCCCCACCGACCCGGACCGGCCGCCGCGCAGCCTGCGCGCGCGCATGCTGGCCGTCGCCCTGGCCGGGGCCGTCAACGTGTTCGCCTTCGCCCCCTTCGGCTGGTGGCCGCTGCAAATTCTCAGCCTGGCGGTCCTGTTTTACCAGATGCTGCGCGGCGCCACGGTGCGCACCGGCCTGTTCATCGGCTGGGCCTACGGCTTCGGCTGGACCGCCGCCGGCACTTGGTGGTTATACGTGTCGCTGCACCGCTTCGGCGGACTGGCGGCGCCGCTGGCCGCCATCGCGGTAGCCCTGCTGGCCGCCGGCATGGGCTTTTACGTGGCGCTGGCGATGGCCAGCGCGGCCTGGCTGCGCCAGCGCTGGATCTTGCCGCTGCCGCTGATGAACTTGCTGGTGCTGCCGGCTTGCTGGATGCTGGCGGAATGGCTGCGCAGCTGGCTGTTCACCGGTTTCCCCTGGCTCTCGGCCGGCTACGCCCACAACCACAGTCCGCTGGCCGGCTACGCGCCGCTGCTGGGCGTCTACGGCATCGGCTGGCTGGCTGCGCTGTGCGCCGCCGCCCTGCTGCTGCTGGCGCACCGTTCACGCAAGATCGCCGCCGGCTTGATCGTCCTCGTCTTCGGCGCCGGCTTCGGCCTCGGGCGCATCGCCTGGACCCACCCGCAGGGCCGGCCGATCACGGTGCGCCTGCTGCAGGGCGACGTCGCGCAGGACGAAAAATTCAACGCCGCGCACATCCGCGAGGCGCTCGAGATGTACCGCGCAGCCATCACGGCCGCGCCGGCCGACCTGATCGCCACGCCGGAGACGGCGGTCGCGATCCTGCCGCAAAACCTGGCGCCGGACTATCTGCCGGCGCTGGGCCGCTTCGCCGAACAAAGCGGCAGCCACCTGCTGATCGGCATGCCGCTGGCCGACAGCGCCAGCGAATACTACAACAGCGCGATCGGCATTTCGCCGGTGGCGGGCGCGGCCTGGTACCGCTACGACAAACACCACCTGGTGCCCTACGGCGAATTCATCCCGCCCGGCTTCCGCTGGTTCGTCGACCTGATGGCGATCCCGCTCGGCGACATGAGCCGCGGCGCGCCGCTGCAGCCGGCCTTCCAGGTCAGGGACCAGCGCGTGCTGCCGAACATCTGCTACGAAGACTTGTTCGGCGATGAGATCGCGGCGCAACTGGCGGCGCCGTCCGGCGGCCAGCAGGCGGCAACGATCCTGCTCAACATCTCCAACCTGGCCTGGTTCGGCGACACCATCGCGATTCCCCAGCATTTGCAGATTTCGCAGATGCGCAGCCTGGAAACCGGGCGGCCGATGCTGCGC
>DASYLQ010000428.1:0-4301 GCA_036009485.1 Janthinobacterium sp. | reverse complement strand
TCCGGCACGTTCGGCAGATCATAGTTGACCACGTGCGGCAGCTGGTCGATGTCGATACCGCGCGCGGCGATGTCGGTGGCGACCAGCGCCGTCAGGCTGCCGTCCTTGAACTCGGCCAGCGCCTTGGTGCGCGCCGACTGGCTCTTGTTGCCGTGGATCGCCATCGCGCCGATGCCGTCCTTGCCGAGCTGTTCGACCAGCTTGTTGGCGCCGTGCTTGGTGCGGGTAAACACCAGCACCTGGGTCCACTTGTTGGTCTTGATCAGGTGCGACAGCATCGGGTGCTTCTTGTCGCGGTCGACCGGGTGGATCTTCTGGGCGATCACTTCGACCGTCGAATTGCGGCGCGCCACTTCGATCATGGCCGGCTTGTTCAGCAAGCCGTCGGCCAGCGCCTTGATCTCTTCCGAGAAGGTGGCCGAGAACAGCAGGTTCTGGCGTTGCTTCGGCAGCACCGCCAGCACTTTGCGGATGTCGCGGATGAAACCCATGTCGAGCATGCGGTCGGCTTCGTCAAGGATCAGGATCTCGACCTTCGACAGGTCGACGGTGCGCTGTTCCATGTGGTCGAGCAGGCGGCCCGGCGTCGCTACCAGGATGTCGACGCCATGCTTGAGTTGCTTGATTTGCGGATTGATGCCGACGCCGCCGAAAATCACGGCCGAATTCAGCTTCGTGTATTTGCCGTAGGCCTTGACGCTTTCCTCGACCTGGGCCGCGAGTTCGCGGGTCGGGGTCAGGATCAGGGCGCGGATGGCGCGCGCCGACGTGTTGCTCGTCAAGGCGGCGCCGGCGGCGTCGGTCGACAGGCGATGCAGGATCGGCAGCGTGAAACCGGCCGTCTTGCCGGTGCCGGTCTGTGCGCCGGCCAGCAAATCGCCGCCATTCATGACGGCAGGGATCGCCTGGGTCTGGATCGGGGTCGGAACGGTGTAACCGTGTTCGGTAACGGCACGCACAATCGCGTCGGACAAACCGAGTTTGGAAAAGGACATGATAACTTTATGGTAACGATCGGCCTGTCGCCGTCGTCGGCGCCAGTCGCAGGCAATCTGATTAGAAGTCGAAAGACAGCGGCAAGGGGACTGGACGTGGGTGCCGCACACCCGAAGTATAACAGCGTTGCGTAACTCGACGTAAACTTGTTTCGAAAGGGCAATTGCTTGCGCTCTCGTGACTGATGTCGCATACTTGCTTCATCAGTCACACCCCGGAGCGCCAGCCATGTCCACGTCCTTGCCTACCCCATCCGTTACTGAACTCAGTCTATTAAAAGCCTTGTGGAAGCGGCAGCCGCTCAGTGCGCGCGAGTTGCATGAACGCGTGGCCGATGAATTGGGCTGGTCTTTTTCCTCTACCCGCAAGACCCTGGAACGCATGCTGGAAAAGCGGACGGTGGCCCAGCAAATCTTGCACGGCGTCCAGGTCTACACTCCGATGCTGGAAAAGGTCGGCACCCTGGCCGCTTTTGCGCATGATTTCGGGCGCCGCGTGATGGAAATGGATGGGCCGCTGCCGGTCAGCATGCTCGCTGGCAGCAAGCTGGTCGACCAGAATGAATTGGCGGAACTCGAACAGTTGCTGCGGGAGTGGCCCGTAGGTGACCAGGAGTTAGCAGCGCCGCCGGCAAGTTCCGAAGAGTTTGCAAGGATGGGCGCCGTGGGCGGAAATTCCAGCAAAAACCGCGTGTAGTTGCCTTCCACCGATTCGCAACGGATCTCGCCGTCGAATGCGGTCAATACGCGCTGGCAAAAAGCCAGTCCCATGCCGGTGCCGCCGCAAGCCTGGCGCGTGGTGTAGAAGGGATCGAAGACGTGCGGCAGCACATGTTCCGGAATGCCGTCGCCGGTATCGGTGAACATCAGGTGGTTGTATTTCTTGTGCGCATAAAAGGCGATCTTGATTTCGCCTTTCCCCGCCGCCTGAATGGCATGCAGGGAATTTTTCAGCAGGTTATGGATCACATATATCAGCAGGATGTCGGAACCGTAAAACGTAAAGTCGTCCTGCACCTCGATCGTCACCTTGCCGCGCACGCCAGGTTCGAAGGGATAACGCGCCAGCGCGTCGGCGACGCATTTCTTCATCGAATGGATGGCGAACTCCTGTTTGTCCAGCGTATCGATGCGCGCCGACGCCAGCATCATGTCGACGATGAAATTCGAGCGGCTCACCTCGTCATCGATATGCTGGCCCAGTTCCAGCAGGTACGACAACTGTTCCGGCCGCAGTGCCGCCGCCTGCGGCCGGTCTTGATGGCTGTGCTGGTAGACGGCGATCAGTTCCGGCAGGCCTCGCGCCAGCGCACGCGCCTGGGCGCGGATGGTCAGCAGCGGCGTCCGCATTTCGTGGGCGATGGTGGCCGCCACCACGATAGGGCTGGTCAGCAAGTCATGCCGCACCGTGGCGCGGGCGATCAGCCCCAGGCTGACGGAGATGAACAGCACGCCCGGCGGGTAAAAGGCCAGGCCGTAATTACACAGGTAATCGACCGACGCGCAAAAATAAATCAGCAGACTGAACAGGCAATAGCGCAGGCGCGCCCTTTCCGTGGAGACGGCGATGCGCTGGCGCCGGTAAAGCAGGTGCATCGCGCGCAGCACCACCGCCACCGTTTGCAGCATGTGCAGCGGATGCAGCCAGCCGGCCTTGGGATAAAAGCCGAAAAAATAATGCCGCATGCCGTCGACGACGGCGTCGCTGCAGAGCAGGGCCACGGCCAGCAGCAGCGCCAGCCCATACGAAGCGGCGACGCAGGGGCGTTCCGCCTGCGCCTTAGTCAGTTCGGCAATAAATTGGTACAGCGTGGTGGGCAGGAACAGGATGATCAAGTAGCCGAATTTGACGATCGACAGCGCTATCGCCGGGTCGCGCACCTGGAACAGCAGCGTCCAGCTGAATTGCCACAGGAAAGTGGCGGCGCACATCAGGTAAAACGACAGTGTGACGCGATTGGCGCCGCGCGAGGCCAAGACGTAGATGCCGCAGCCCAGGAAAAGCAGGGAAACCAGCGCCGGAAGGATGGAATACATGGAGGTGCGCTCCTTGATATAAATGCATGAGCCCGTATTCCGGCGTCAAGAAAATATAACAAGGGGTTTTGCGTCCGTCTATGCGGCGTGCGCCGCCACACGGCTAAAAGTTGCGCTATATCAAAAGAAACTGATTAAAAAACTCTTTTAGTACGTCAAGCCCGGCATATCGCCGGGCTTCGTTTGCGCTGGCAGACGTTACTTACTTTGATAGGAAAAATCATGTTTCAGGAAACCACGACCACCAATCTGCCGGAAACCCTTATCCTGGCGGCCGACGTTTTACAGGCGGATCTGGGCGCCAACCAGACTTTCCTGCATGCGCTGACGATTTACCTGAAGGACTCCAACGCTTACGGCAATACGTATTTCGCCCGCTATTTCGAGTGGCAGGGGATTTGCCGCGAACGCTGGTTCTTCGAATGCATTGCACCGGACATGCTGCAGGCGGAAGGCGTTTTCATCACCAAGCATGCGCAGCAGGATTACCTGCAAGAGACCTTCCCATTCCAGGAAATCCATTGCGAATTGAATGCCTACGATATCCGGCGCTGCTCGTTTTGGCTGGAATTCCGCTTCTTTTCAAACGGCAGGCCGGTGGCGGCGGGGCGCCAGCAAATCGTCTTCGCCGGCCACGACAAGCGCATCAAGGCCTTGCCGGAAGGGGTGATCAAGCGCATCCGGCGCTATGCCCTGAATGGCCAGGCATAAGCTAGCTTGAAGGCTCCCTGAATCCTCTGGCGCAATGGCCAGGCAGGGAGTCTTTAAGCGAAGGGCGTCAGCAGCGCAACCATTTGCCCGAAGACTTTCGGGCTGGCGGCGATGATGTCGCCCTTGTACAGATAATCGGATTCGCCATTGAATTCGCCGACGATGCCGCCCGATTCGGTGATCATCAGCGCGCCGGCGGCGATGTCCCACGGTTTCAAGCCTTTTTCATAAAAGCCGTCGAGGCGGCCGCAAGCCACATAAGCCAGGTCCAGCGCGGCCGAGCCGGCGCGGCGCACGCCTTGCGAGCGCTCGCCCATGATCTGGTACATTTTGAGGAATTCTTCCAGCGCGGCGCTGCTGCCGGCCTTGTAGCCGGTGCCGAGCAGGGCGTTGGCAATGCGGTCCAGCTTGGTGACGCGGATGCGCTTGTCGTTCAGGAAGGCGCCGCCACCCTTCGACGCGGTAAACAGGTCGTTGCGCACCGGGTCGTAGACGACCGCCTGGGTGACGACGCCGCGCTGGGCCAGGGCGATCGAGACGCTGTATTGGGGGAAGCCG
>DASYLQ010000427.1:0-1701 GCA_036009485.1 Janthinobacterium sp. | reverse complement strand
CTTATACAATTTGCGTGCCACCGGTATGACACGATCAAAAACACGATCAAAAAAACAAAAGGCGGAACGAGAGACATGACTGATTTTGACTGGAACAATCCCTATCCATCGATCCGCCGGCCGCTGTTTGCGCGCAATGTGGTCGCCACCTCGCAACCGCTCGCAGCACAGGCCGGACTGCGCATGCTGCAGAAGGGCGGCAATGCAGTCGACGCCGCCATCGCCGCCGCTGCCGCCATCACGATAGTCGAACCGGTCTCTTGCGGCCTCGGCAGCGATGCCTTTGCACTGATTTGGGACGGCACGCAACTGCACGGGCTGAACGCCTCCGGCCCTGCGCCCGCTGCCTGGACACCGGATTACTTCAGGCAGAAGCACAACAACCTGGTGCCCGAACGCGGCTGGGATGCCGTCACCGTGCCGGGCGCGGTTGCAGGCTGGGCCGCGCTCTCGCAAAAGTTCGGCAAGCTGCCCTTCGCCGACCTGCTGGAACCGGCCATCGAACTGGCCGAACGCGGTTACATGGTGTCGCAGGTCGTGCAGCAAAAATGGGAAAAGGCGGTCCCCATCCTGCATACGCAACCCGGCTTTGCCTACACCTTCATGCCGCGCGGCCGCGCGCCGCATGTCGGCGAGCAGTTCGTGTTCGCCGAGGCCGGTCGCTCCCTGCGCAAGATCGCGGAGACCAAGGGCGAGGCCCTGTATCGCGGCGAACTGGCGGCGGAATTGGTCAGCCACGCCAGGGCTTTCGGCGGCGCCATGTCGCTAGCCGACCTCGCGGCCTACCAGCCGGAATGGGTGACGCCGATTACCAAGGATTACGCCGGCTACACCGTGCACGAGATCCCGCCCAACGGCCAGGGCATCGCCGCCTTGATCGCGCTCGGCATTCTCGACAAACTCGACATCACGCGCTTTCCCGCCGACTCGGTCGAAAGCCGGCACCTGCAGATCGAAGCGATGAAGCTCGCGTTCGCCGACACCTACAAATGGGTCGCCGATGAACGTCACATGACCGGGATGACGGTCAAGGACCTGCTCGACGACGGCTACCTGAGCGAACGCGCCAGGCTGATCGACGAACACAAGGCCACGCGCTTCTCATATGGCACGCCGCCCAAGGGCGGCACCATCTATTTAAGTGCGGCCGATGAAAGCGGCATGATGGTCAGCTTCATCCAGTCCAACTACATGGGCTTCGGCTCCGGCGTCGTGGTGCCGGGCACCGGCATCAGCCTGCAGAACCGCGGTCACAGCTTCAATCTCAGTCCGCGCCATCCGAACTGCGTGGCGCCGGGCAAGCGGCCGTTCCATACGATCATCCCCGGCTTCCTGACAAAAGGTGGTCAGCCGCAAATGGCGTTCGGCGTCATGGGCGGCAACATGCAGCCGCAAGGGCACATGCAGACCCTGGTGCGCATGCTCGACTACCGCCAGAGCCTGCAGGCCGCATGCGATGCGCCGCGCTGGCGCTTCAACGCCGGCCTGGAGCTCAACGTCGAGCAGCAGATGGATCCGCAGGTGGTCGAGGCGCTGCGCGCGCGTGGCCACCGGCTGGAAGTCATCAACGACAACTACCAGGACTTCGGCGCCGGCCAGTTCATCTGGCGCGCCGGCGACCCGCTGCGCGAGGGCTACATCGCCGCTTCCGATTCGCGGCGCGACGGCCTGGTGGCGGGCTTCTGATGGCGACTCCCAAGC
>DASYLQ010000426.1:0-9061 GCA_036009485.1 Janthinobacterium sp. | reverse complement strand
CACGCCGCCCTCTTCCTTGGCGCTGTTCTCATGCGGGAACAAGCCCTCTTCCAGTCCGGTAATGAACACCGTATCGAACTCCAGCCCCTTGGCCGAATGCACGGTCATCAATTGCAGAGCGTCCTGGCCGGCCTGGGCCTGGTTGTCGCCGGCTTCCAGCGAGGCATGCGAGAGGAAGGCCGACAGCGGCGACATCACGGCCGCCAGCGGCGCGTCGGCGTCGATGATCTCGATGCCGCCCCGGTTCGTTACCGCCACGCCGGCCTGGGCTTGCGACTGCGGCCCGAGATAGGCCGGCGCGCCCTGGCCATAGCCCTCTTCCGAGACGAATTGCGTGGCCGCGCTGACCAGTTGCTCCAGGTTTTCGATGCGGTCGGCGCCCTCTTTTTCGGTCTGGTAATGCGCCAGCAAGGTGCTCGCTTCCAGCACGATGCGCACGGTTTCCGGCAGCGCCAGCTGCTGCGTTTCAAAGCGCACGCCCTCGACCAGTTTCACGAAGGACGCCAAGGAAGAGCCCGCCTTGCCGATGACATACGGCACCGCCGCGTACAGTGAAATGCCGTATTGCCCGGCCGCCGCCTGCAATTGTTCGATCGAGCGCATGCCGATGCCGCGCGTCGGGAAATTCACCACGCGCAAGAAGGCCGAATCGTTATGCGGGTTATCCATCAATTGCAGATAGGCGATCGCATGCTTGATCTCGGCGCGCTGGAAATAGCGCAGGCCGCCGTAGACGTGATACGGAATCCCGGCTGAAAACAGCGCATGCTCGATCACCCGCGATTGCGCATTCGAACGGTACAGGATGGCGATTTCGCTGCGCGAGGCGCCGTCGGCGATCAAGCTCTTCGATTCCTCGATGATCCATTGCGCTTCCTGCAAATCGGAACTGGCCTCATAGACGCGCACTTGCTCGCCATGGCCCGCGTCGGTGCGCAAATTCTTGCCCAGGCGCTTGCTGTTATTCGAGATCAGCAAGTTGGCGCTGTCGAGGATGTGGCCGTGCGAGCGGTAATTCTGCTCCAGCTTGATCAAGTTTTGCACGCGGAACTCTTGCTCGAACGAGCTCATGTTGCCGACATTGGCGCCGCGGAAAGCGTAGATGCTCTGGTCGTCGTCGCCGACGGCGAACAGGGCGCCGCCGTCGCGCGTGCCATGCCCTGCCAGCAGCTTGAGCCATTTGTATTGCAGGTTATTCGTGTCCTGGAACTCGTCGACGAGAATGTGCTTGAAGCGGGCCTGGTAATGTTCCCGCAGCGGCTGGTTGCGGCTCAACAATTCATAGGTGCGCAACAGCAATTCGGCAAAATCCGCCACGCCCTCGCGCTGGCACTGGTCGTCGTAGAGCTGGTACAGCTCGGCCATCTTGCGTTCGTGCGCATCGTAGGCTTCGACCTGGCTGGCGCGCAGTCCCTGGTCCTTGGCATTGTTGATGAAATACGTCAGCGTTTTCGGCGGAAATTTTTCATCGTCGATGTTATAGGTCTTCAACAAACGCTTGACGACCGACAATTGGTCTTGCGAGTCGAGAATCTGGAAAGTCTGCGGCAGCGCGGCGTCGCGGTAATGCGTGCGCAGCAAGCGGTTGCACAAGCCGTGAAACGTGCCTATCCACATGCCGCGTGTATTGATCGGCAACATCGCCGACAGCCGCGTCAGCATTTCCTTGGCGGCCTTGTTGGTGAAGGTCACCGCCAGGATGCCCGCCGGCGACACTTGCTGGGTCTGGATCAACCAGGCGATGCGGGTGGTCAACACGCGCGTCTTGCCGGAGCCGGCGCCGGCGAGGATCAGGGCGTTCTGGGCTGGCAGCGTGACGGCGGCAAGTTGCTCGGGATTCAGGTTGTGAAGAAGATTTTGCATGCGCTGATTATACCGGCAGGCATGAACGGATGCGGTACATCATGTATGTAAACCCAGTAACCGACTGCCGCGCTAGCCGGCCTTCTTGCTGGGCCGCCCTGGAATCCGCCCTGAAATCAATAGGCAGGCGCTCAGCGCGCTGCCCAGCGCCAGCAAGGCCGATAGCAGCATGACCCAGCGGAAACCCGACACATAAGCCCGGGCGATGGCCTCTTTCAGTACCGTCTTTTCCTGGACGCCGGCGGATGGCGGCAATTCGATGGCGGCCAGCCGGGTCCGCTGCGCCAGGACTTGCCCGGCCAGCACCGGCGCCACCTGCGCCCGCGCCATCTGCCGCTGCAGGCCGGCATTGAAGGCCGTGCTCATCACGATGCCGAAGACGGCGATCGCCAGCAAGGCGGCCGTGCGCGACACGGCATTGTTGACGCCGGAAGCGGCGCCGGCCAGGCTTGGGTCGACGGCGTTCATCACCGTCGTCGTCAGCGGCGCGACGCTGACCGCCATGCCGAAGCCCAGCACCAGCACGGCCGGGAAATACGTCAGCCAGTAACTGCCGCCCACGCCCGGGATGGCGAAGCCGGCGAAACCCAGGGCCGCGATGGACGGTCCGATCACCAGCGGCCATTTGGCGCCGTAACGGTCGACCAGACCGCCGCTCCAGCCCGACAAGAAAAACATCAGCAAGACGAAGGGCAGCAAGGCCGCGCCGGCCGCGACAGCGGAATAACCCTGCACCTGGATCAGATTGAGCGGAAAAAAATACAGGCCGCCGCCTAGTCCCGCATACAACATCAGGGTCAGCAGGTTGGCGCCGCTGAAATCGCGCGAGTGGAACAAGCCCAGCGGCAGCATCGGCGCGGCCGAGCGCCGTTCGACGACGGCGAAGCCGGCCAGCAGCGCCAGCGCCAGCAGCAGCGCGGCGAGCACCGCGGCGTCGCCCCAGCCGCGGTTCGACGATTCGATCAAGCCATATACCAGGCAGCCGAGGCCGATGCTGGCCAGCGCGGCGCCGGCCCAATCCAGGCGGGCGGGAGCATGCTCGTCGCGGCTTTCCGGAATGTAGCGCAAGGTCAGCGGCAAGATGACCAGCGCCAGCGGGATATTGATCAGGAAAGCCAGGCGCCAGGAATAATGTTCGATCAAGAAACCGCCGATGACCGGCCCGATCGCCGCCGTGATCGCGGTAAAGCCGGACCAGGCGCCGATCGCCTTGCCGCGTTCGCTTTCAGGGAAGGAAGCGCTGATCAGGGCCAGGCTGCCCGGCACCAGCAAGGCACCGCCGACGCCCTGCACCGCCCGGGCGCAGATCAGTTGCTCGATGTTGCCGGTCAGCCCGCACCAGAGCGAGGCCAGGGCGAACAGCGCGGCGCCGGCGGCAAACACCCGCCTTCGTCCAAAACGGTCGCCCGCCGTGCCGCCCACCAGCAATAGCGCGGCCAGCAATAGCGCATACGCCTCGACCACCCATTGCACGTCGCCGGCGCCGGCCTTGAATTCCCGCTGCAGGGCCGGCAAGGCGACATTCACCACGGTGCCATCGATAAACACCATGCTCGAAGCGAGAATGGTGGCGGCCAGCACCCAGGGACGGGCGCCAGGCTGGCACAGCGAAGCCGCCGATGCCTTGGCGGGTATTCCTTCGTAGCATGGAGATACGGGCGGGACAGTCATTGACGTTCGCTCCTGCTTGGGCGTGCCATCCAGCATAGCGTAATTGTCCGATGCAGGCGCTGCCCAAGCGTTACGCCAATCGCCATCGCCGGATCAGAACTGCTCCCGGTCGCCGCCGGCAACCGCCAGGCGCCGCGGTTGACGCATGCCGGTGCCGGCCTCGACCTTTTCAACGGAATCGCCGGTCAAGCCCTTGATTAGCGCGTTTCTTCTACCATTCACGCGACCCAGCCGGCCAGGATGACGACGGCGGCGCAGACGAGGAAAAGGGCTTCCATGTTTTTAAGGACGTTCATGTTGTTCTCCCAAAGTGAGTTGGCATGAAGTCACTGTAGGCCTGCGCAGCGGTGCGCTCCAGCGGAATGCGACGAACGGCATTTTGGGTGGAACAGGCGGCACGCCGCAGGAGCAAGAGCCGCAAAAAACCCGGAAAGCCAGGGGCTGTTCCGGGTTGATGTCCAGCGCTGGCCGGGCCGTAGTCAGCGGCCCGAGCGCAGCTCAATGCGGCTGGTCCAGGCCCGCGCTGCTTCGCTCCGCCGCGGTCAGCACATTGCGGATCTTGCCCACTTCGTCCGCCGAGGCCGCCGAGGCGCTATTGCCCCAGCTTTGGCGAATGAAGGTGAGCAGTTGCGCCGTTTCCTCATCCGACAAACGCCAGCCGAAACCCGGCATGCCCAGGTTGGATGGCGCGCTGTGTGTCGACGGCAGATTGCTGCCGGCCAGCACCAGGCGGATCAGCGAAGCCGGATCGGCCGCCAGCACCGAGGGATTGCCCGCCAGCGCAGGAAACACCTTGGTCGCACCCTCGCCGCTAGTGCGGTGGCAGGCGGCGCAATTGTCGAGATACAGTTGCGCGCCGCGGCCGCTTTCGGTGCCGGCCATCAGCGCCTTGGCGGTGGCGCCGTCGGGCGCGAAACGCGCCTTCTCGGCCGGATCGGCGCTCAGCGTTTTCAGGTAAGCCGCCACGGCTTGCAAGTCAGGCTCGGTCAGGTTTTGCATGCTGTGCGTGACCACCTCGGCCATCGGCGCGCCGATGACGGCCGACTTCGCATTGCGCGCGCCGCGCAAGGTGTCGGCGATGTCTTGCACCGACCAGCGGCCCAGGCCGGCGGCATTGTTGCCGCGCAGGTTGACGGCGAACCAGCCGTCGATCACCGGACCGCCGGACAGGTAGGATACCTGCGTGTCGTCCAGCGACAATTCCTGCAAGGTCGCCGCGCGCGGGGTATGGCAACTGCCGCAGTGGCCCAGGCTTTGCACCAGATAGGCGCCGCGGGCGATCGAGGCGTTGGCATAACGCGAAGCATCCAGCGGACCGGCCGGCACGTCGGGCGCGAAAGCCTTGCGCCAGATGCCCAGCGGCCAGCGGATCGACAGCGGCCAGATGATGTCGCTGCGCCGGTTGACGGCCTGGGCCGGTTCCACGCCCTGCATGAAGTAGACGTACAGCGCGCGCAAGTCCTGGTCGCTCATGCGCGCATACGAGGGATACGGCATGGCCGGATACAGCGTGCCGCCGTCCGGCGTGATGCCGTGCCGCACCGCGCGGTCGAAGTCGTTCAGCGTGTAGTTGCCGATGCCGCTGTTGCGGTCCGGCGTGATGTTCGAGCTGTAGATGGCGCCGATCGGCGTCGCCATCGACAGGCCGCCGGCGAAGGGCTTGCCGCCCGGCGCCGTATGGCAGGCGATGCAATCGGACGCCAGCGCGACGTAGCGGCCGGATTCGACCAGCGCGTGCTGCTCGGCCGCATTGCCGGCGGCAGCGGAAGCTGGAGCCGGAGCGGCGCCGATATCCCGCGTTTCCGTGGCCGCCTGGGCATACAGGTAGAGGCCGCCGACCGCCAGCGCCGCCGCGCCGGCAATGATCGCAAAACCTTTTTTATAAGAACGTTTGCTCATGATGGTCGCCTATGCCTGGACCAGCGGTCCGGGGTTTTTCAGGTACAGCTCGCGGATGGCCTTGGCGCACCAGTAGCTCAGCGCGCCCACCATGCCGGTCGGGTTGTAGCCATTGTTTTGCGGGAAGGCGTTGGCGCCCGGGACGAATACATTGGCCACATCCCAGGACTGCAGGTAGCGGTTCAGCGCCGAGGTTTTCGGATCGCTGCCCATGATCGCGCCGCCGCAGGTGTGCGTGCTCTGGTACTGCGTCACGTTGTAGTGGGCGCCATCCTTCTTGGCGTCGCCGCTGATGGCTTTCGGCCCCAGCACCTTGCACATGTCGCTGGCTTTCTCGACCAGGAATTGCGAACCCTTGATCTCGTTGTCGTGCCAGTCGAAAGTCATGCGCAGCAGCGGCCGGCCGAAGGCGTCCTTGTAGGTCGGGTCCAGGCTCAGGTAGGCGTCGCGGTAAGCCATGCAGGAACCCTGCACTTCGTAATAGAACGAATGGCGGAAGGATTCCTTGATGCCTTTTTTCCAGGCGCTGCCCCAGGCCGGCACGCCCGGCGCGGTGGGGATGCCACGCACCGGTCCGGCGCCCGGCTGGCGCGCCCAGATGATGCCGCCGCCGATGAAACCGGCCTTGACGTTGTCCAACTGGTTGCCGTTCAAGTCGTCGATGGTGGTGCCGCCGCCGCCGATGCCGATGAAGCTGTTGGCCTGCACCGTCTGGTCAAAGAATAGCGAGACGCGGTTCAAGTTTTGGTAGGAATAATTGCGGCCGATGGTGCCGGTATTCGATTCCGGATCGTAGGGCTGGCCGATGCCGGACAAGAGCATCAGGTGCACATTGAACAGCGAAAACGCGCACAGCACCACCAGGTCGGCCGGCTGCTCGGTTTCGCGGCCCTGGGCATCCAGGTAGGTCACGCCGGTGGCGCGCTTTTTATCGGCCGCCAGATTCACCTTCAGCACTTGCGCCAGGGTGCGCAGCTCGAAGCTCTTGCGCTGGCGCAGCACCGGCATGATGCAGGCGTTCGGACTGGCCTTGGAATAATTCAGGCAGCCGTAATCGCTGCAAAAGCCGCAGAAATTACACGGCCCCATCTGGCAACCATACGGGTTCACATAGGGACCGGAAGCGTTCGAGGCCGGGATCGGATACGGATGGTAACCGCGCTCGCGCGCCGCCTTGTAGAACAGCTCGCCGCCGAGGTAGTTCGGGTTCGGCCCGAGCGGAAATTCGCGCGAGCGCGAACCTTCGAAGGGATTGCCGCCTTCGACCTTTTGGCCCTTCAGCACGCCGGCCTTGCCCGAAGTGCCGCAGACATATTCGAAGTGATCGAAATGCGGTTCCAGCTCTTCATAAGTGACGGGAAAATCCTGGATGGTCATGCCTTCCGGGATGAACTTCTTGCCGTAGCGGTGTTCCATATTGCTGCGCAGGCGCAAGTCTTCCGGCAAGGCGCGGAAATGGCAACCGGACCAGTGGCTGCCGGCGCCGCCGACGCCGGTGCCCGGCTTGAACGAGCCCATCTGCCGGTATGGCACCGCCGTGGCGCCGCCGTTGTGGCGGATCGTCACGGTTTCCTTGGCCAGGCTTTGCAGGTATTTGCGGTGCACCGAACCTTCCAGTTCATCGACCACGCGCGGGTAGGCGAAGTCCGGCTGGGTGTCGCGGTCCGGGCCGCGCTCCAGCGCCACCACGTTCAGCCCCGCATCGGTCAATTCCTTGGCGAGGATGGCGCCGGTCCAACCCATGCCGACGATGACGGCATCGACCTTATTTTTCATGATCGCCATGCTCACCCCCTCCGTCCGGCCATGTCGACCGGGCCGATCGGATAAGGCTTGTCGCGCACGCCGACCCAGTCGATGTAATCGGCGCGCATGCCGGGATAGCCGATCATTTTCCAGGAACCCATATCCTTGTTGCCGCCATGTTTGGGATCGGAGAAATAACCGTTCCTGACTTCGTTCAGCAACTGGCTGAAGAACAGTTTTTCCGACATCTCCTGCAGCTTCAGCTTGCCGCCCTCGGCCGCTTTCAGCAAGCCGTCCTGCTGGGCCGCCGTCAAGTCGGCGAATTTCTTGCCGAATTGTTTGCCGCTGTGGGCATCCATTTCCTTGATGCCGACGCGCAGGATGTCGCGCAGGGGCAAGCGTCCCTGGTAGCCGAATTCCGGCGCCGCTTCCATGAAGGGGCCTTGCATATACCAGATGTCGCCGCTGGCATAGGACGTCTGCATGTGGCGGTCGAGGAATTCGGGCACGCCCAGTTCCACCGCGCCGGGGCCGTGTTCGTCATGCGGGATCAGGCGGTCGCAGGCGGCCAGCAGGAAGCGCCATTCGTCGGCGTTGAAAAAAGACGGGGTATAGGGGTTGGCCTTGCCGGCCGGCTCAGTCGAGGCCGCTCCAGCCTGCAGCGCATGCACCGCGCCGGCGCCGCCGGCCACGCCGATCGGGATAAAAAAGAGTTGTTTGATGAGGTTGCGCCGGGACGGCGACTGCTGGTCTTCTGACATGGTTTCTCCTGGCGGCGGATGGCGTAGAGGGAACGGCCCCCCTGTCGCCACGGGATAATGCACGCGCCGAGAACATTACATGAAATAAAGCAATGTTACCAACACGAATAGGAAAAAAACTGAACGTTTTGGAAATTTCGGCTGAGGGTATTGTGGATACTACTTAACTCGACTTTGTCCAATGAATGTGAGGCGGCTATTCTGGAGCAGGCTGCTTCTGCTGTACCCATCCCGCTTTTCATTGGCTCTGGTCAATATCCCTCCGGAAACTCCCGATACAGTCAGCCAGTCGTGCCGCGCAAGGACACGGCCATGACCGACTCAGCTACCGGAACGGGATCCCGACATGAACCTATTTGAGGGCGACACCGCGGCGCTCGCCGCCTTGGCCAACGATGCCCAGGGCCAGCGCCTGCTGCGGCTGCGTTTTCCCGACGGCGACGGCCCGGCCGACGCGCTGATGCTGGCCAACCGCCTCGACGCCAGCGAAAGCCTGTCCCGGGATTTCCGCTACCGGGTCGAGGTGCTGTCGGACGACGCGAACATCCCGCTCGAGGAGGTGATGGGCAAGATGGCGACGGTGGAACTGGTGCGCGAAGACGGCAGCCTGCGCTATTTTAATGGTTACGTCTTCGCCTTCGGCTTCGTGAAAACCGACGGCGGCTTCGCCTATTACGACATGCTGCTGGGGCCCTGGCTGGCCTGGCTGCGCCCGGGCCGGAACCAGGCCGCCTTCCACGGCTTGAACGTCGCGGAACTCACTGGCAAGGTCTTTGAACGCTACCTGATGCGCGACTGGAAAAGCGCCCTCTCCGGCCCGGACCCCGACATCACCTATCTTTGCCAGCACAAGGAAAGCGACCATAACCTGCTGCACCGGCACTGGGAAAGGCTGGGCTGGTTTTATCGCTATGAACACCGCGCCGACGGCCATACGCTGTGGCTGGGCGACGATACGACGAGCGGCATGCCGATCGCCGGCGCCGGCGCCAGCATGCCCTTCCAGCACCAGGCCGGGTCGATGGAAGACGACGGCGTGCACGCCTGGAGCGCCGTGCGCCGCCCCGCTCCGGGCAAGACCACGCTGGCCAGTTTCAATTTCAAGCATCCGCGGGTGGCAT
>DASYLQ010000425.1:0-4909 GCA_036009485.1 Janthinobacterium sp. | reverse complement strand
CGAGAGTGTGGTGGCGCTCATGGCAGCTTGATCTCCGTATCGCGGGCAAAGGGCCATTTACGGTTGATTTCATTGACCAGTTGTTCGATGCGACGCAGGTTGCTGTCGACTTCCGCGCGCAGCGTGCCCAGGTCGGCGCTGGCGGCGCGGGCGTTGGCGCCCACCGCCTGCGCCTCGACCAGTACGGCGTCCATTTTTTTCAGGCTGTTGCGGGCGTCGCCCAGCAAGGCGCTCAACTGCCTGACGGTGGCCTGGGTGTCGTCCATCACGCCATCCTTGCCGAACACGCGGCTGTCGGTCTTGGCGATCAGGCCGTCGGCCTTGCTGGCCAGCCGGTCTACTGTCGCCAGCAGTGCATTGGTGCGCTCCATCAGCAGTTGCGCGTTCTTGTCGTCGCCGACCAGCACGCCCATCGCTCCGCTCGGCCCGTTCAGCTTGCCGGTGGCGGTTTGCACGTTGGCCAGGGTGAGCTCGAGGGCGGAGCCGCTGGCGGTCAGCGCGCTGAGGTTTTGCGCCACCTCCCTGGCGGCGGCCAGCATCTTGGGAATTTCCGCGCCGGCGTCGCCCACCAGCAGGGTGCGCGTTTCGCCATCCTTCAGGGGCGGATCGCTCAGGATGCCGCTGAAGGCGCGCAGCCTGCTGCCGCCGACGATGCCGCGTTCCAGCGTGAAGACGCTGGACGTGCGCAACCAGTGCGCATCGTCGCGCGTGACGTCGACGATCATGCGCGCCTTGCCTTCGCTGTTCAATTCGATGCGCCTGACGCGGCCGATCGGGAAGCCGGAAAACGTCACGTCCATGCCCACCGAGACGCCTTCGGAATCGTCGGCCACGAGGATCAGCTTCTGCGTCGATTCGAAGGCGCCGCGCGCATACATCAGATAGACCGCCGAGCCGCACACCAGCACGGCCAGCAGGATCAGCAGCAGTGCGGCCTTCAGCTCGGCGTTCGGCACCGGGCGTGTCAGCGCTTCGGGCTGCAGCGGCGCGCCCTGGGGAGGGTTGGTCGGTTCGGTCATGGCGTCGGCTTCGGCAATCGTGGTTGGACCGGATTAATAGTAATTTTCCATCAGCGAAATGAGTTCAACGAGCAAGATCACGGAAAACAGGCGCACCATATCGGACAGGCCGTGCGCCGCCGGGCGCCAGCTGGCGGGCGCCGCGCCGGTGCCGTCGTGATACGAGGACGCCATCGGGATCAGCGCCACGCCGAAACTGAAAAACAGGATCTTCAGCAGCAGGATGGCGGCCACGGCCGGGTTGAAGACCTGGCCGACCACGCGCGTGTAGCCGTTCAGGGCCCACGGCGTAAAGCCGTAGATGCTGAGGTAGGCCAGCACCAGCGTCGCGACGCAACTGACCGCGGCCAGCAGCCACACGGAAAACAGGCCGGCCAGCACGCGCGGCAGGAATTCGCGGCGCACCACGTCGACGCCTTCGCGCTCCATCGCGGCGAGGGCGCCGCCGGCGCGCAACTGAGCGAATTCCAGGCCGTCCGGCAGGGTCACGCGCAGGGCGACGAACAGCGCCGCCGTCAGCGGAATGAGTTCGATCACCAAGACCCGCACCACCATTTCCAGCGCATATTGCGACAGCCCGTAGCTCAGCGCCGTCACCACGACGATGCGGATCAGGATCAGGCTGATCAGCGAGGCCAGCACGGAAAACCAGACCAGGTTGTAGGTTGAGGCCAGCACCACGTGGCGGGCAATGGCCTGGCGCTGTTCGCGCCGGTAGCTGGCCGGCGTGATCGCCAGGGTCAGCATCAGCAGCGCGAAACGCAGGATGCGCCACCAGGTCAGCAGCCAGCGCTGGACGCCGTGCTGGAAGCGGTTCAGCCAGTGCAAAATGGATGCCGCGGAAGAGGCGCGAGGATTCATAAGGCCCATGGTAGCAGCGAATCGCTTGTCGAATAAATACTGTAGCGCGCGCAGCAGGTTTTTCGAGGCGCCCGTCCCGTAGCCGAGATGGGGAAACCGGCTGGAGGCCGCCACGGCTGTAAAATTTGTTACAGCATTGTGTCCGCTTGCCGCAAGGGAGGGGATTCGGTGTACTGTAACAAAATTGCGCTATCAAAAACTCGGGACTTCGAAAAATCTACTGCGCAGCCCGCTCTCGCGTCTCCGTTGCTCACCGTACCTCCGTACGGCTGCGCTACTCAACACGATATCGGGCTTGCTCGCTACAGTTTTTCGAGGTCCCCACTCAACCAGATCGAGACACAATGAACCATCGCACACCGCGACTCCTTTCCGGCGCTGTCTTGTTGACATCGTTGCTGACCTGCGGTTTCCTGGCCCGGGCCGACGAGCAAGCCACCGTCCAGGCCAATCCCGCCGCCGCCGTCAAGCCCGGCGATCCGCTGCCGGTCGGGCCGCAAGTCAAGGTGGGCAAGCTGGCCAACGGCCTGACCTATTACATCCAGAAAAACGCCAAGCCCGAGAAAAAGGTCGAACTGCGCCTGGTGGTCAAGGCCGGTTCCATCCTCGAGGATGACGACCAGCAAGGCCTGGCCCACTTCACCGAGCACATGGCGTTCAACGGTTCGACCCACTTCAAGAAAAGCGAGTTGATTTCCTACCTGCAGTCGATCGGCGTGAAGTTCGGCGCCGACCTGAATGCCTACACCAGTTTCGATGAAACGGTGTACATGCTGCCCATTCCCACCGACAAGAAGGAAAACCTGGACCAGGGCTTCCTGGTGCTGGAAGACTGGGCCCAGGGCCTGACCTTCAACGACAAGGACATCGACGCCGAGCGCGCCATCGTGCTGGAAGAGGCGCGCCTGGGCAAGGGCGCCGACGACCGCATGAGCCGCAAGCTGCTGCCGAAACTCTTCAATGGTTCGCGCTACGCCGACCGCTTGCCGATCGGCAAGGAAGACATCGTCAGGAATTTCAAGTATGACGTCGTCAAGCGCTTCTACCGCGACTGGTACCGGCCCGACCTGATGGCGGTGATCGTCGTCGGCGACGTCGATCCGGCCGAGGCCGAGAAAATGGTCAATCAACACTTCGGCAAGCTGAAGAATCCCGTCAACGAGCGGCCGCGCCTGTACGCGAAGATTCCGCTGCGTCCGGCCAGCGAGGGCCTGGTCGTCACCGACCAGGAAGCCACGACGAATGTGCTGTTCATCCGCTATCCGCTGCTCGAATGGCAGGAGCCGACCACCTACGGCGGCTACCGCAAACAGATGATCGAGAGCCTGTACGGCCAGATGCTGGGCGCGCGCATGCAGGAATTGTCGCAGCAGGCGAACCCGCCCTTCATCGCCGGCGGCAGCGGCATGGGCAAGGTGATGCGCGGGTATAAATCGTATAGCGCCTATGCGGTGATCGGCAAGAACGGCGTCACGCCGGCGATCGACGCGCTGGTCAAGGAAGACGAGCGGGCGCGCCGCTTCGGTTTCAGCGAGGCGGAACTGGAACGCAGCAAGAAGGACACGCTGCGCCAGTACGAAAGCCTGTACAGCGAGCGCGACAAGTCGGATTCGGCCAACTACGTCGCCGAATACATGCGCAATTTCCTCGAGCAAGAACAGATCCCCGGCATCGAGAACGAATACAACTACGTGCGCCAGACCTTGCCCCGGATCACGCTGGCCGAGGTCAACCAGGCGGTCAAGATGGCGCTGCCGCTGCACCAGAAAAAACTCGTCGTCTACATGGGGGCCGACAAGGACCCGGGCCAGGCGCGGGAGACGGCCGCTGCGCCCGGCGCCGCGGTGCCGAAAAGCGCGGAATTGCTGGCGGCGGTAGGCAAGGCGGAAAAGATGGCGGTGGCGCCGCAGCACGACAAGGCGGTCGCCGCGCACCTGATGGACAAGCCGCCCAAGGCCGGCAGCATCGTCGCGGAAAAGGAAAACAAGGCCTTGGGCTTGACCGAGCTGACCTTGAGCAATGGCCTCAAGGTCATGTTGAAACCGACCGACTTCAAGAATGACGAGGTGCGGCTGGGCGCGACCCGTTTCGGCGGCACTTCGCTGTTCGGCGATGAAGACATCTTCAATTTGCGCTACACGAATCCCATCGTCGGCGGCATGGGCGTGAAAAACTTTTCGCCGCTGGACCTGCAAAAAGTCCTGGCCGGGAAAACCGCCGGCGTCGGCGCCTACCTGACCGACGTCAGCGAAGGCTTGAACGGTTCGTCCGGCAGCGCCGACGTCGAAACCATGCTGCAGCTGGCCTGGCTGAAGTTCACGCCGGCGCGCAAGGACGGCGCCATCTACGACGCCTTCATCGGCGGCCAGCGCGAGCTGGCGCAGAACGCCATGTCGAAGCCGGAATCGGTGTTCCGCGACACGCTGCAGGCGACGCTCTACAACAATAACCCGCGCGTCGGCCTGACGCCGCGCCCGGCCGATTTCGACAAGGTCAGCCTGGATCGCGTGCTGGCGATCTACGACCAGCGTTTCGCCAGCGCCAAGGGGATGACCTTCTACATCGTCGGCAGCTTCGACCTCGCCAGGATCAAGCCGCTGATCGCCACCTACCTGGCCAGCCTGCCGGTGGGCGACATCGCCGACGCCTTCCAGGACCGCGGCGTGCGACCGGTGGCCGGCGTGGTGAAAAAGGAAGTGTTCAAGGGTTCCGAGCCGAAGAGCGACATCGCGATTTCCTTCAACGGCGCGGCGACCTATTCCCCGGCCGAGGCGATGACGATGTCGGCCCTGATCGAGGTCATGAACATCAAGCTGATCGAACAGGTGCGCGAGAAGATGGGCCTGGTGTATGGCGGCGGCATGAGCGGCGCGCTGCAGCGGCGCCCCTACGAGAACTACAATATCGACGTGAACTTCCCGACCGGTCCTGAAAATGTCGACAAGGTCATCGCCGCCACCTTCGGCGTGATCCAGAAGATCAAGGACGACGGCCCGCTCGAGGCGGACCTGGCCAAGGTCAAGGAAAAC
>DASYLQ010000424.1:0-3282 GCA_036009485.1 Janthinobacterium sp. | reverse complement strand
CATGCCGGGAAAATCGAACTTCTGCGCCAGTTCCTGCGATTTCCGCACCAGTTCTTCGCGCGTCTCGATGCCGTAGATATGCGAGCCGTCGTTCAGGTCCTTGAAAAACAGGTCGTACAGGATGAAGCCGAGATAGGATTTGCCGGCGCCATGGTCGACCAGGGAAATGCCGGGGTGGTCCCGCTGGATTTCCTTCAGCAGCGGCTCGATGAACTGGTACAGGTGGTAGACCTGCTTCAGCTTGCGGCGGCTGTCCTGGTTCATCTTGCCGTCGCGCGTCAGGATGTGCAGTTCCTGCAGCAGCGCGACCGACTGGCCCGGTTTGAGTTCAGGCATGGCCTCGCCCGTGACGGCGGCGCTGGCCTGTTTAGGCTCAGCGCGCTTCATCGATCCACGCCATCTGTATCGCTTCCAGCACCTTTTCACCGCCGCGCGCATGGTCGTCGTCGAAGCCGTCCAGGTCCACCACCCGGTTGTGCAGGTCGGTGAAGCGGATCGTCACCGGATCGGTGTCCGGATATTTGTCGTACAGCGCCTCGGCGATGGCCGAGATGTCGCTCCATTTCATGGCTTGCTCCAGGTGGTCAGGGCGCGCATGCTCAATGGCTGCCTTCGCTGGCGTGGTTGATCGTGTACTTCGGAATCTCGACCACCAGGTCGGTATCGCCGACGATGGCCTGGCAGGACAGGCGCGACACCGCTTCCAGGCCCCAGGCCTTGTCGAGCAAATCCTCTTCCGTGTCGCCGGCTTCGTTGAGCGAATCGAAGCCTTCGCGCACCAGCACGTGGCAGGTGGTGCAGGCGCAGGATTTTTCGCAGGCGTGCTCGATGTCGATGTCGTTTTCAAGCATGATGTCGCACAGCGATTTGCCGGCGGGCGCCTCGACGACGGCGCCTTCGGGGCACAGGCGGGCGTGGGGAAGAAAAACGATTTGTGGCACTTTTACCTCTGAATGTAGTTAATTAGGCGACCTGGTCCAGCGTCTTGCCGGCCAGCGCGCTGCGCACGCTGCGGTCCATGCGCCGCGACGCGAAGTCCTCGGTGCCGTGCGCCAGCGCTTCGATGGCCGCTTTCAAGCCCTGGTGGTCGGTGCCGCCGGACATGGACGAAGCGATCGCCACGTGCACGGCCTGCATCAGCCTGTCGACGGCTTCGCGCTCTTCCTCCGTCAGCAAGGCGCCATCCTCGTCCAGCGCCGACTGGGTCGCCAGCAGGATGCGCTCGGCCTCGACCTGCTCTTCGCGCAGGGCGCGCTGCAGCATGTCGACGTCGGCCGATTGATACGATTCCTGCAGCATGCGTGCGACGTCGTCGTCGCCCAGGCCGTAGGCCGGCTTGACGCTGATAGCCGCTTCCACGCCCGAGCGCAATTCGCGCGCCGAGACCGACAGCAAGCCGTCGGCGTCGACCTGGTAAGTGATGCGGATGCGCGCCGCCCCGGCCACCATCGGCGGGATGCCGCGCAGCTCGAAACGCGCCAGCGAACGGCAGTCCGACACCAGCTCGCGCTCGCCCTGCAGCACATGCACCGCCAGCGCCGTCTGGCCATCCTTGAAGGTGGTGAATTCCTGGGCCCGGGCGCAGGGAATGGTGGAATTGCGCGGAATGATTTTCTCGACCAGGCCGCCCATCGTTTCTATCCCCAGCGACAGCGGGATCACGTCCAGCAGCAGCCAGTCGTCGCCGGCGGCGCGGTTGCCGGCCAACAGGTTCGCCTGCACGGCGGCGCCCAGGGCGACCACCTTGTCCGGGTCGATATTGGCCAGCGGGATGGTGTGGAAATACTCGCTGACGGCGCGCTGCACGTGCGGCATGCGCGTGGCGCCGCCAACCATCACGACGCCGTCGACGTCGTCGGCGTCGACATCGGCGTCGCGCAGGGCTTTCTTGATCGAGCTCATGGTCTTGGCGACCAGGTGCTGCGTCATTTCGGCG
This sequence comes from Janthinobacterium sp., assembly GCA_036009485.1. Taxonomy (GTDB): domain Bacteria; phylum Pseudomonadota; class Gammaproteobacteria; order Burkholderiales; family Burkholderiaceae_D; genus Janthinobacterium. The sequence continues at coordinate 1,346 of DASYLQ010000424.1, read as the reverse complement.
AACGCGGCGGCGGTGATCTGCAGGTGTACTTCCTCGCCTGAATTGAGCACTGCATCGATCGAGGTCGAGGCCTTGGTCGACAGCAGTTCCTTGACCTCGCGCGCCTTGACCATCAGGATCGCCATGTCTTCGTCGGACAGCGGCGCCAGCTTTTCCTGCTGGCTGATCCAGCAAAACAGGCGGTGGTCGAAGTCGTCGCCGCCGAGCGCCGAATCGCCGCCGGTGGAGAGCACTTCGAAGACGCCCTTGCTGAGTTTCAGGATCGAGATGTCGAAGGTGCCGCCGCCCAGGTCGTAGACGGCGTAGATGCCTTCGGAACCGTTGTCGAGGCCATACGCGATGGCGGCGGCGGTCGGCTCGCTCAGCAGGCGCAGCACGTTCAGGCCGGCCAGCTGGGCCGCGTCCTTGGTCGCCTGGCGCTGGGCGTCGTCGAAATACGCCGGCACGGTGATGACGGCGCCGACCAGGTCGTCGCCCAGGGAGTCCTCGGCGCGCTGGCGCAGGGTGGCCAGGATCTGCGCCGAGATCTCGACCGGGCTCTTGATGCCGGCGACGGTCTTCAGCTGGACCATGCCGGGCACGTCCTGGAAATCGTAGGGCAGGTTTTCGGCGTGAGCGATGTCGTGCAGGCCGCGGCCCATGAAGCGCTTGACCGAGACGATGGTGTTCTTCGGGTCGGTGGTCTGGGCCGCCTGGGCCTTGTAGCCGATGTGGGCGTGGCCGTTCGGCAGGTAACGCACGACGGACGGCAGCAGCGGCCGGCCCTCCTCGTCGTTCAAGACTTCGGGAATGCTGTTGCGCACGGTGGCGACCAGGGAGTTGGTGGTGCCCAGGTCGATGCCCACGGCCAGACGGTGCTGGTGCGGCGCGGTCGACATGCCTGGTTCGGAAATTTGCAGAAGTGCCATCTAAAAGACCTGTGTTTTTATTGGTGCGGATATAAGCATGGTGGCCATGGCGCCGGCGCCGCCGGGCGGCTTACGCTTCGATCGCCTCGAAAGCGAAGCGGACTTCGTCGCCGAATTTTTCCAGGAACATCAGCGCGCGCACGCCCTGCGCCGCCTGGGTAAAATCGCCGGCGTCGAGCTGCTTGCCGACGTCGGCCAGGCGTCCCTTGCGCTCGCGCTTGAGCTGCCCATCGAGCGCTTCGAGCGCGTCCATGTCCTTGCCGGCGCGGGCCTCGCCCAGCTCTTCGCGCCATTCCATCTGCTGCATCAGGAAGTCCATCGGCATCGCCGTGTTCGACTCCGTCTGCAGGTCGACGCCATTGAGCTCGCACAGGTAGTGCGCGCGCTTTTGCGGATTGCGCAGCGTTTGGTAGGCCTCGTTGGCGCGCGTGGCCCACT
>DASYLQ010000423.1:0-1896 GCA_036009485.1 Janthinobacterium sp. | reverse complement strand
CCGCCTCGTCTTCGACACCAGCCAGCTGTCTTTCCGGGAGCTTTCATGCAATATATCGACGAAGTAAGGGCCATCGTGATCGACACGCTGGGACTCGGCAAACGCCAGCTGGATGCGCAGTCGGCGCTGATCGGCAGCGTGCCGGAGCTCGATTCGATGGCGGTGATCGGCTTGATCACGGCGCTGGAACGGCATTTCGGCTTCAGCGTCGACGACGACGACATCACGGCGCGCCATTTCGCCACGCTGGCCAGCCTGGCCGCCTTCGTCCAGGAAAAGCTGGCGCCATGAACGCACCGGCGGCCAGCGGCAGCGAAGCTTTTTTCATGCCCGCCGGCCCGGGCGAACGCTTTTGCCTGTTCCATCCCGCCGCCGGGCCGGCCGCTCGCGGCGCCATCCTGTATCTGCACCCGTTTGCCGAAGAACTCAACAAAAGCCGGCGCATGGCCGCCCTGCAATCGCGCGCCTTTGCCGCCGCCGGCTATAGCGTGCTGCAAATCGACCTGTACGGTTGCGGCGACAGCAGCGGCGAGTTCGTCCAGGCCCGCTGGCATATCTGGAAACACGACCTGGCGCTGGCTTGCCTGTGGCTGGCACAGCGCACCGGAGCGCCGCTCTGGTTGTGGGGATTGCGCTTGGGCGCCCTGTTGGCGCTCGACGCCGCGCGCCAGCCGCCGGTCGCGCTGCAAGGCCTGATCCTCTGGCATCCTGTTTTCAAAGGCAAATCCTGCATCGACCAGTTCTTGCGCATGCACGCGGCCGGCCATATGCTGTCCGCGGCATCGTCCGGGATGCCTGCGGCCCAGGCAGACCAGCCGGCGCCTGGCGCGCGCCGGCAACTGGCCGCCGGCGCCATCGTCGAAGCGGGCGGTTATGCGCTGGCGCCCGAACTGGCGGCGGTCATCGACCTGCAGGATGCCGGCGCCGCGGTTCCGGCCATGCCCGTCTACTGGTTCGACCTGGCGGCGCCGGCCGGGACTGCCGGCCTGGGCGCCGCCGCCGCCCGCCAGGCCGCTGCGTGGCGCCAGGCCGGCGCCGGGCTCAGCATCCATGCGGTCGACGGCCTGGTCTTTTGGTCTTCCATCGAAATCGTCGAATGCCGGGCCCTGCTGTCCGCCACCGCGGCGCTATTTCCCATGACGGCGGCCTGATGAATGTGACCCTGCACGCCTTGAGCTTCGTGTGCCGCGCATGCCGACTGTTCGGCGTACTCAGCCTGCCGGCGCGGCCGCTGGCGCGCGGTTTGCTGGTCGTCACCGGTGGTCCGCAATACCGGGCCGGCAGCCACCGCCAGTTCACCTTGCTGGCGCAGCAACTGGCGGCGCGCGGCATCCCGGTTCTGCGTTTCGACTACCGCGGCATGGGCGACAGCGAAGGCGAGATGCGCGACTACAGCGATATCGGCGACGACCTCGACTGCGCGCTGCGGCAATTCTTTGGCGCCGTCCCGGTCTTGAGCGAGCTGGTGGTGTGGGGCTTGTGCGACGGCGCCACGGCGGCAGCCATGCACGCCTGGAAAGATAAGCGGATCTGCGGCTTGATCCTGCTCAATCCATGGGTCCGCACCGGGGCTGGCATCGCCCGCGCCACCTTGCGCCACTATTACCCGGCGCGCCTGCTGCAGGCCGATTTCTGGCACAAGCTGGCGGCCGGCCAAGTCGCGCCGCTGGCGGTCTTGCGCTCCCTGTATGCGCTGGCGGCGGCCGGGGCAAACGGCAAAGAGCGCCAGCGCAAGCCTGACCTGGCGCCGCAACGGCTGTACGCCGGCCTGGCGCGCTTCGACGGCCGCATCTTGATCATCCTCAGCGGCGACGACTTGACGGCGCGCGAATTCGACGCCCTGTCTTCGGCTTCGCCCGCCTGGCGCAAACTGATGGCCCGTCCCCAGCTCAGCCA
>DASYLQ010000422.1:0-10260 GCA_036009485.1 Janthinobacterium sp. | reverse complement strand
TGATGTCCGGCGGCAGGGTCTTGCCGAGCTGGTCGGCGATGTCCAGGATGGCCTTGCCGACTTCCACCACGTTGGCGTCCTGCACCTTGATGACGTCGAGCGAAATGGCGCGCTGGCCATTGATGCGCGAGATCGAGGTTTCCTCTTTTTCGCCGTCGACGATATCGGCCAGCTGGCCCAGGTAGACCGGGCCGCTGGCGCGGCGGGCGACGATGATCCTGGCGAATTCGCGGGCATCCTTGACCTTGCCTTCGACCCGTACCAATTGCTCGCGCGGACCGGCAATGATGCTGCCGGCCGGGAGATTCTGGTTGGTGTCCTGGATCGCCTTGACCACTTCGTCGACGCCGATGCCCTGGGCCGTCATGTCGGCCGGTTTCAGGCTGATCAGGATCTGGCGGCTGGTGGTGCCGTTGGTGCGCACCTGGCCCACCCCGGCCACGCCCTGGATGCGCTTGACGATGATCTGGTCGGTCAGCGTCGACAATTCGCGCAGGCTGCGCTGGTCGGAAGTGAGCGTCAGCTGGACGATGGGCTGGGCGTTCTCGCCCTCGAAGCGGGCGATCAGCGGATCCTTGGCTTCCTTGGGAAATTGCGGCCGCACCTGGCCTATCTTGTCGCGCAAGTCTTGCATGGCGCGGTCGATATTCACCGACAGTTCGAATTCGATGCCGATGCCGGCCCGGCCCTCCCAGGAATTGGAACGGATGGTCTTCACGCCGCTGACGGTATTGATGATTTCTTCCATCGGCCGGGTGATGTCGTTCTCCACCGCTTCCGGCGAGGCGCCCGGATACTGCACCTCGACCCAGGCGCCGGGAATGTCGACGTTGGGCATGCGCTCCAGGCCCAGGCCCCGGTATGAAAACACGCCGAGCACGACCAGGGCCACCATGACCATGGTGGCGAAGACCGGATGTTGAATGCTGGTTTTAGTGATCCACATGGCTCAACCCTTTTGCGCGGCGGAAGATGCCGCGGCAAGCTTGACGCTGCTGCCCGGCTTCAAGCCGTCCAGCTTGGCGACGATGACGCTGGCGCCAGCGGTCAGGCCGTCGTCGACCTCGGCATAGCCCTCGTCCTCGTTGCGCAAGCCCAGCTTGACCGGCTGCGCCACCACCTGGTTGTTTTCGATCTTGTAGACCAGGGTGGCGCCGTTTTCGTTGCGCACGGCGTTCAGCGGCACCAGCGGTTTCACCGCCGTGCGTTGGGTAACGATGCTGCCCTTGGCGAACATGCCGCTGCGCAGCGCGCCGTCGGCATTGTTGACGGCGATGTAGACCAGCATCGCGCGCGAGCCGGCTTCGGTGCCCGGGTTGATGCGCGCCACCTTGCCGCTGAAATTGCGCTGGTCGAAACCGTCGACGCGGAAGCTGACTTCCTGGCCGATCTTCACGCGCGGGATGTCGGAGGCCGGCACTTGCGCTTCCATGGTCAGTTGCGCCAGGTTGACGATGGTGTAGACCGGCAGGTCGGGCGCCAGTTTTTCGCCGGCCTGGACGTAGCGCTTGCTGACGATGCCGCTGATCGGCGCGCGGATCACCATGTCGTTCAGGGCGATGCGCGCCAGCTCGACCTGGGCCTGGGCCGACTTGACGTCGGCCTGCGCCAGCTCGGCCGTGTTTTGCGTGGTGTCGTAGGCGTTTTGCGAAATGTATTTTTGCTTCAGCAAGGCCTGGTTGTTGATCTGGTTCTTGTTGGCCAGCGCCAGCTTGGCCTGGGCCTGCTCCAGCGCCGCCTGCTGCTGCGCCAGGCGCGCGCGCGGGTCGGCGGCGTCCAGGCGCGCCAGCACGTCGCCGGCGGCGACCGCCTGGCCTTCCTGCACGGTGGTCTCGCTGACCTGGCCCGAGACCTTGGACTTGATGGTGGCCTGGGTCAGCGGCGTCAGCGAGCCGGACAGCGGCAAGCTGACGCTCAGCGCGCGCGCCTCGACGGTGGCGACGTCGCCCCTGGCCAATTCATAGACCGGATTTTTCGCCGCCTCCTTTTTGGCGCCGTCGGCGGCCTGGTCGGCGGCCTTGCCCTTCGACTGCATCACGGTCCAGCCGCCGCCCGCGAGGACGGCCACGATCAGGCCGATCACGGGTACACGCCAGCGTTTGCTGCGGACGAGGGGATCGGCTGACGACAGGGGCAAGGTTTCCATTTTCATATTGGTTTTCTAGATAGAGGGTTCATGCAGGGTTTCATGCAGGGTTTGCTCCCCGCCGCGGACGGGGGCGAGGCCGACTCGCCAGCCTGCCTGCTCCCCGTCCGCGATGGTTTGCAGCCTGTACTTTAAGAATTGGCAAGACGGCGGACCAGCGGAATGCGACAAAGCGTGAAAACGAGCGCCTGAAATGCAGAAAACCGGGATGAAGCGCGGACCGCGGACAGCCGGCGGACAAGATGCCGGACAGGCCGTCTTTATCGCCGGGCGCCGGCCTGGATACCGCATAATTCAGGCTGGGTACTCTACACTATAAGCTTGTTAAATTGCCTGGAAATAAAATGATCCGAGCCGTTACCGCCGCCGATGCTTTGGCCATTTGCAATATTTATAACCATTATGTATTGAACACCACCATCAGCTTCGAGGAAGAGGCGGTCGACGCCGAGGTCATGGCCGGGCGCATCGCCGCCGCCACGCTGCCCTGGCTGGTATGGGAAGAGGATGGCGCGGTATTGGCGTATGCGTATGCGTCGCCCTGGCGCGTGCGTCCGGCCTACCGCTTTGCGGCCGAGGGTTCGGTATATGTGGCGGCCGGCGCGACCGGCAGGAAACTCGGCCTCGCTGTATATCAGCGCTTGCTGGCCGCCTTGTCCGAACTCGGCTTGCACAGCGTTATCGGCGGCATCGCCCAGCCGAACGCCGCCAGCGTCGCCCTGCATGAAAAACTCGGTTTCAGGAAGGTCGCCCATTTCGAGGAAGTCGGCTGGAAGCAGGGGCGCTGGATTGATGTCGGCTACTGGCAATTGAAGCTGGCTTAACGGACGGGCCTTACACTATGCCTTCCACAGCTTATGCAGGCTTACCATGATCCGATCCGCCAGCCCCGCCGATGCGGCCGCCATCTGCGCCATCTATAACCACTATGTGCTCAACACTGCAGTCAATTTCGAACACCAGCCGGCGGCCGAAGCGCTGATGGCGGCCCACATCGCCAGTCATGCATTGCCCTGGCTGGTGCTGGAAGAGGATGGCCAGGTGCTGGCCTACGCCTATGCCGGGGCTTGCCCGGCCTATCACGGCGCCGCCGACACCACCATCTATGTCGCCCCCGGCAACACCGGACGCGGCCTGGGCCGGCAAATTTACGCCGAACTCATTGCCATCCTGCGCCGGCGCGGCTTGCACAGCCTGATCGCCGGCATCGCCCTGCCGAACCCGGCCAGCGCAGCCTTGCATGAAAGCCTGGGTTTCAAGAAGGTTGGACATTTCGAGGAAGTGGGCTGGAAACAGGGGCGCTGGATCGATGTTGGCTATTGGCAACTAAAGCTATCATAAAGGCCTGCGCTCTCGGGCAAGGTTGACGGACGTCAAAGGCGCGTTCGCCTGCCGGGCAAAAATGGGCACGATCATTATTGGAGGCTGTTTCAAAATGGGCGTGGCTAGGCGTTGCGGCGAAGACAGTACGCCTGTACGGCAAGAAGCTGCAACGACGCCACGGTCATTTTGAAACAGCCTCTTAGCCCGCCCTCGCCGGGGCGGCGTCCGCCGCAGTCTTAACTCCCGGGAGTGTTTGGTGCCTGAACCGAAGCCAGAGCAATCGCGGCCGCAACACGCCGATCACGGCGCCGCCGAAGCGGCGGCCGCGACCGATCCCGCCATGGGGACGGCGCCCGGCGCCGGCATGGAAGAAGCGGCCACTCCCGGCCAGGATGCGCTGGCCCTGCTTTCCGGCCTGGCCGCCGCGGTCGAGCTGACGCCGCTGGTGGCGGTGCGCAGCGTCGACCGCGACGGCCTGGTGTGCTTCTGGAACCAGGCCGCCGCCCGCCTGTACGGCGTGGCGGCGGCCGATGCGGTCGGCCATACCATGTGTAGCCTGGTTTCCTACGGCGAGCGCGAGCAGGAATACGCCGCCGCCGTCAGCCAGGTCTGGCGCAGCGCCAAGCCGGCGCCGACGCGCGACTGGCAAGTGGTCGCCCCGGACGGGCGCAAGCTGTGGATTTATTCCAGCATGTTCCCGGTCTGCCGCGACGGCAGGGTGGAACAGGTTTTTTGCATGGATGTCGACATCACCGAGCGCAAGCGCGAGGAAGATGCGATGATGATAATTGGCGGTAACTTCCGCCAATTGTTTGAAAAGTCGGCCGACGCCATCCTGCTGATCAAGGATGACCGCATCCTGGAAATCAATCCCGCCGCCGTCTCGCTGTTCCGCTGCGGCGAACGCGAGCGCATGCTGGGCCAGCGCCTGAGCGATTTTTCGCCGCTGCAGCAGCCATCCGGACAGGCGTCGGTGCTGCTCGACGCCAGCATGGCGGCCCAGGCTTACGGCAACGGCAATTGCCGCTACGATTGGCGCTACCTGACTTGCCTGGGCGAGCTGTTCTGGGCTGAAGTATTGCTGACTTCGATCACCCTCGACCACGAATACCTGTTTTACGCAGTCATCCGCGACATTTCCGCGCGCAAGCAGGCCGAGCGTTCGCTTTACCTGTCGGCCCAGGTGTTCGAGAACGCCCGCGACGCCATCCTGGTCACCGACGAGCAGCGGCGCATGGTCGCCGTCAACCGCGCCTACACCGAGATCACCGGCTTCGCCGCCGCCGACATGATGGGACAGCCGCTCAGCGTCTACCGCGGCGGCGGCCTGGACGAAGCGTTTCACCAGCAGATCTGGGACGAGGTGGCGATCAACGGCCACTGGCAGGGCGAAATCGACGGCCGCCGCAAGAGCGGCGAACTGTATCCGGCCTGGTTGTCGGTGACGGTGATCCGCGACGCCCTCGGCAACATCAGCAACTACATGGGCATCCTGTCCGACATCACCGACCGCAAGAAATCGGAAGAGCACACGCGCCACCTGGCCGAGCACGACTTCCTGACCGACTTGCCGAACCGCGTGCTGCTGCTCGACCGCCTCAGCCTGGCGCTGGCGACGGCGCGGCGCAAGCACACCATGCTGGCCATTCTCTTCCTCGACCTCGACCACTTCAAGAACATCAACGACACCATGGGCCACCACGTCGGCGACCTGTTGCTGAAGGAAGTGGCGCGGCGCCTGATCAAGTGCGTGCGCGGGGTCGACACCGTCAGCCGCCAGGGCGGCGACGAGTTCGTCATCATCCTGGCCGACATCGGCGGCATCGACCAGGCCGCGCACGTCGCCGCCAGCGTGCTGCAGGCGGTGACCCAGGTGTACACGATCGGCGAATACGAGTTGCACGTCTCGGCCTCGATCGGCGTCGGCGTCTTTCCCAACGACGGAAACGACATGGAAACGCTGATCAAGAACGCCGATATCGCCATGTACCACGCCAAGGAAAGCGGCCGCAACGGCTTTCAGTTCTTCAATGCCGACATGAACGCCCAGATCGTCGAGCGGGTCACCTTCGAGAACGGCTTGCGCCAGGCGCTGGCCCGCAACGAGTTCATCCTCGAATACCAGCCCGCGATCGACATTCACAGCGGCAGCATGGTGGGGGCCGAGGCGCTGATCCGCTGGCAGCATCCGCAATTCGGTCTGCTGATGCCGGAACGCTTCATCGCCGTTGCGGAAGAGTGCGGCCTGATGATCCCGATCGGCAACTGGGTATTGAAGAACGCCTGCCAGCAGGCCCGGCGCTGGCACGACGCCGGTTATCCGCTGGTGGTGGCGGTCAACCTGTCGGTGGCGCAATTCGCCCAAAAGAACCTGGTGCGGGGCGTCAGCGAGGCGCTGCAGGAGTCGGGCTTGCCGGCGGCCTTTCTGGAACTGGAAATTACCGAGACCATCATCATGAAGGATGGCGGCAATACCGTCGATACGCTGGAAGCGCTGCGCAAGCTGGGCGTGAAACTGACGATCGACGATTTCGGCACCGGCTATTCGCGCCTGGGCCTGCTGCGCAACTACCCGATCGACAAATTGAAGATCGACCAGTCCTTCATGGCCGACATCACCAGCAACCCCGAGGACGCGGCCGTCATCACCACCATCATCGCCATGGCGCGCGGCTTGAAAATGAAGGTGATCGCCGAAGGCGTCGAGACCGCCGACCAGCTGCAATTCCTGCGCAATCAGGGCTGCGATCAATATCAGGGGTTTTACGCCAGTTCGGCGGTGCTGGCCGCGGAACTGGGCAAGATGCTGCACTGAGACTTCAGGGAGCGCTGACTGCAGAGTTTAAAGGATGCCTGTAGTATTGCCGTGCTGCCTGCCACGGCGCAGCCAGATACTATTGCCAATTTGAAAGGACACCCGCATGATCCAGTTCTATTACCATCCCTCCCCGAATCCGCTCAAGATCGCGCTCTTTCTCGAAGAGTCCGGCCTGCCGTACGAAACGATCCCGGTCGATACCCGCAAAGGCGAACAGCACCAGCCGGCCTTCCTGCGGATCAATCCGAATGCGAAGACACCCGCCATCGTCGACGGCGACGCCACCATATTCGACAGCAACGCGATCCTGTTATACCTCGCCGAAAAATCCGGCCGCTTCCTGCCCGAGAACACCCCGGCTGCGCGCGGCCAGATGTTGTCCTGGCTGATGTTTGTCGCCAGCGGCATCGGCCCCTACTCCGGACAGGCGGTGCACTTCAAGCACTTCGCACCGGAGCCGAAGGAATACGCGGTCAATCGCTACATGTTCGAAGCGGAACGCCATTACGCCATTCTCGATGCGCAACTGGCAAAACATCGCTACATGCTGGGCGACACCTACACCCTGGTCGATATGGCCGTCTGGGGCTGGGCTCGCGCCGTACCGTTCATCTTCGGAGCCGAAGCATGGACCGCGCTGCCGAACCTGAAACGTCATTTCGATGAAATCAACGCCCGTCCCGCGGCGCAACGCGCCGAAGGATTGAAAGAAAAGTTCACCTTCAAGGCGGAGATGGACGAAGAGGCGCACAAACATATGTTCCCGCAGAACGCGCAACTGCAGGGCCGGCCGGCGTAAAGTCCAGGCACAGCCCGGCGCTTTCCACTATTCCCGCCACCGTACTTGCTTTCCCGCCACGCCGCATTTGCAGGAACTCCCTGCCATGCTGTGTGGCGCCCGCCCTTCCTTAACACTCGCGTGGCGCATCCCCTCCGTACAGCCGTATGCGCACCAGTACCTGGCCGTGGTCGGAGGCTTCCGGCCGTTCCTGCAGCAAATGGTCGTTCAGGTAAGTCACGTCCAGCACTTCGCCGATGGCGTGGCGCGATGCTGGATTGAACTCTTCCGACACCAGCACGTGGTCGATCGTCATATGGCGCCCCTCGTGAATAATGGTATAGCCGACGTGGCGCAGCTCGTCCTGGCGCAGTTGGATGCGGTTGCTGTCGAACAGGCGGTCGGCCAGTTCCAGGCCAGGCTCGCACGAAGCGCCGGCGCCCAGCACGATGGTGGTGGTGACGGCGTCGGCCACGTCGTTGAAATCGCCCAGCACGATGCGCGGGCGCCGGCTGTCGCGGCCTAGCTGGGTCAGCAGCACGCGCAGCGCCACCGCCTCGGTGCCGCGGCGGATCAGCGAGCGCAGGTTGGCCATCGCATACAGCAGGGGATCGGTGGGGCCGTCGCCGTTGCGGTAGTCGGGCCGGCGCGATTTCAGGTGCACCACCAGGACATCGGCGATGCGCCCATCCGGCAACACCACTTGGGCGTGCAGCGGGGCGCGGGCGAAGGTGTCGGCGTCGCGGCTGCCGGCCGGCATGGCGACGCCGGCGGGAAAGCCGGCGTAGGCCACCGCCGCGCCGGCCAGCGGCAGGCGCGACACCAGCGCCACCTGCGGCGCGAGGCGCTCGCCGCCGCTGTCGAAGCCGGCATGGCGGGCGCCGCGGTAAGCGCGGGTGCGCGCCAGCACCTGGTCCAGCACCGCCTGCGAGAAAATCTCCTGGAAGCCGACGACGTCGGCGTCGAGCTGGTCGAGCTGGCGCGCGGTCCAGTCCAGCTTGGCCTCATATTGCGCCGGCGTCAGCGGTTCCAGGTTGTCGTACAATTTCACCCCGGGAGGCGCCAGATTGCAGACGTTGAAAGTGGCAAAGCGAATTTCTTGCTGCATTCCAGAAACTCCTTTACTTATGCGTAAGCTATATTAACTATATTAATTAAATCATTCATCAGGCGCGTTTAGCGTATCACGCATGGCTAAAAAAGAGCACATCTCGGAAACCCCGGCGACGCAAATGCTGCGCAAGCACCAGGTGGTTTTCTCGGAGCATCCCTACGACTATGAAGAACACGGCGGCACCAGCGTGTCGGCGCGCGAATTGGGCGTGTCCGAGCACGCCGTCGTCAAGACCCTGGTGATGCAGGACGAGGCGGCCAAGCCGCTGATCGTGCTGATGCACGGCGACTGCAAGGTCTCGACCAAGAACCTGGCGCGCGGCATCGGCTGCAAGTCGGTCGAGCCGTGCAAGCCCGAGGTGGCGCAGCGCCATTCCGGCTACCAGGTCGGCGGCACGTCGCCGTTCGGCATCCGCCGCAGCATGCCTATCTATGTCGAAGCCGGTATCCTCGATCTGGAAAAGATTTATATCAATGGCGGCCGGCGCGGCTACCTGGTCGGCATCGCGCCGCAGGTGCTGCTCGAGCTGCTGGCGGCGGTCCCGGTGCACTGCGCCTTGCCGGACGCGTAAATTGGCGCCGGCGCCGGCGCATGGTGTATATTCAGCGGCCCCGGCGGACAGCGCCGGCATAAAAACAAGAGGACGAGATGAATACAGTATTGATGACGGTGGCCGCTTATCTGATCGGCTCGGTTTCGTTTGCCGTCGTGATGAGCAAGGTCTTCGGTATTGCCGATCCGCGCACCTATGGTTCGAAAAACCCGGGCGCGACGAATGTCCTGCGCAGCGGTAACAAGGCGGCAGCCATCGCCACCCTGATCGGCGACGCCGCCAAGGGCTGGCTCGCGGTCTTCCTGGCCGACCATTATGCGGCGCAACTGGGCGTCGGCGACTTGGCGGTGGGGCTGGTCGCCCTGGCCGTCTTCCTCGGCCATCTGTGGCCGGTGTTTTTCCGTTTTGTCGGCGGCAAGGGCGTGGCCACGGCGCTGGGCGTGCTGATCGGAATTAATCCCTGGCTCGGCCTGGCGACGCTGGCGACCTGGCTGCTGGTCGCCTTCGCTTTCCGCTACTCTTCGCTGGCGGCGCTGGCGGCGGCCGTGTTCGCGCCGTTCTTCTATGGCTTGGTGGAAGGCGTCGATGAAAAACTGTTCGCCATCATCGCCATGAGCGCGCTGCTGCTGTTCCGTCACAGCAAGAATATCTCGAATTTGCTGGCCGGCAAGGAAAGCCGCATCGGCGGCAAGAGCCAGGCTGCCGCCCAGGGCAAGGATGTGGCCGGGAGCAAGGCTGTTCTGAAGAGGAAAAAATAAGCGCGGCGCACGCCGATCCGCCATCGGTGGCACAATTGGAACGGCTTTTACAACATCCAATGACTCCAATGACTGCAATGACGACTCCCATCAAAATCGACTTCGTTTCCGACATTTCCTGTCCCTGGTGCGTGATCGGCCTGAAGTCGCTGCAGCAGGCGCTGGGGCGGCTGGGCGGCGACGTGAGCGCCGAGATCCATTTCCAGCCTTTCGAGCTGAACCGGAACATGCCCAGGGAAGGCCAGGATATCGCCGAGCATATCGCCGAGAAATACGGTTCGACGCCCGAGCAGATGGCCGAGTCGCGCGAGCGCATCCGCCAGCGCGGCGCCGACCTCGGCTTCACCTTCGAGATGGGCAAGCGCGGCCGCATCTACAACACTTTCGACGCCCACCGCCTGCTGCACTGGGCCGGGCTTGAAGGGCGTCAGGAAGCGCTCAAGCTGGCCCTGTTCGACGCCTACTTCACCAGGGGGGAAGATCCCAGCTCGCACGAGGTGCTGGCCCGCGTCGCCGCCGAGGCCGGCCTGGACGGCGCCGCCGCGGCCCAGGTGCTGGCTTCCGGTCAATATGCGGCCGACGTGCGCGAGCGCGAGAATTTCTACCAGAATGCGGGCATCCATTCGGTGCCGGCGATTATCATCAACGATCGCCACCTGATTTCCGGCGGCCAGCCGCCCGAAGTGTTTGAACAGGCGTTACGCCAGATTATTGCCGCTTGATCTACAGGCAGCGTCCCTAGCCTGCGCCGGGCGGTCCGCTCCGATTTT
>DASYLQ010000421.1:0-2234 GCA_036009485.1 Janthinobacterium sp. | reverse complement strand
GTGCTCGGTCATCGTGAAGCGGCGCATATTGCGCACCACCATCAGGATGTGCTGGTCCACCGTGTAGGCATGGAACAGGTCGTGCTGCATCTGGCCCACGATCAGGCGGAAGTTCGGCAGGTAGCGCCCGAGGATGCTCAGGTTGTTCATGCGCCTCAGCGCGTGCAGGATGCCGGACGGCGCCTGCAGGATGCGCAGGAATAGGGCGCGGTTTTGCGGATCCTGGCGGAAGCCGGCGTCGATGCGGAAGCGCGCATGCCACAGGGCGCGGGTGGCGCGCGCCGTCATGCCCTTCAGCGCGTGGCGCTCTGTCATCAGCAGGAAAATTTCCAGCATCGCCGACGGGGTGGTGTCGAAGGTGTCGTCGGCGGCGATGTCGATCAAGCCGTTGACTTCATTGAAGCGCGGATTGATCGGCGTCGGCGTGCACGGCTGGGGAAACAGCTGGGCCTCGATATTTTGCAGCAGGATGGTGTTCAGCTGGGTCACCATCTTGGCTGCCAGGTAATAGCGCTGCATCAGGAATTCGCTGGCGCGGCGCATATTGATGCCGTCGCCGGTGGCCTTCAGGCCCAGCGATTCGGCGATCGCGGTCTGGACGTCGAACACCAGGCGGTCTTCGCGCCGGCCCGCATGCAGGTGCAGGCGCACGCGGATATCCTTGAAGGCGCGCTCCTTTTCCATCAGGTGGCGCGCCTCGGTGCGGGTGATCAGGCCGCGCGTGGCCAGGGTCGGCCAGGAATTGGCCAGGCCGGCCGCCTGGGCCACCCACAGGATCACTTGCAGGTCGCGCAGGCCGCCCGGGCTTTCCTTGCAATTCGGCTCCAGGCTGAAGGCGGTGTCTTCGTATTTGGCGTGGCGCTGGCGCATCTCCGCCGTCTTGGCGTGAAAGAAGGCGCGCGGGTCCAGGGCGGCGCGGTAGCGTTCCTGCAATTGGGCGAAGAGCGCGGCGTCGCCGCACACCAGGCGCGCCTCGAGCAGGCTGGTGTGCACCGTGATGTCGGCCTTCGATTCGCTCATGCATTCGTCGACGGTGCGGATGCTGGAGCCGATTTCCAGCCCCAGGTCCCATAGCAGTTGCACCAGCTCTTCGAGGCGGGCCTGGACCGCGGCGTCGGGCGCGCGCGCCAGCAGGACCAGCAGGTCGACGTCGGAATACGGATACAGTTCGCCGCGGCCGTAGCCGCCGACGCCGACCAGCGCCGCGTCGGGCGGCAGGCCGGCCGCCTGCCAGGCCGTGGCCAGCACGGCGTCGACGCTCTGGCGCAGCTGGCGCAGCAGCTTTTCAGGCTTGCCATCGGCCTGGAAGGTGGCGATGACGGCCTGGCGGTCGGCTTTCAATTGACGCTTCAGCTGTTCCCGAAGTTGCGTCTTCAGCGCGGCAAGGGGCATGCGGATCCGCGCCGGCTCAGGCGACGACGGCCGGCGCGGCGGCGGCCGGTTTTTTTTCAATGAGCGCCGGCGGCGGCGGCATGCCCGGCGACACGGTCAGCACTTCATAGCCGGTCTCGGTGACCAGCACCGTATGTTCCCATTGCGCCGACAGGCTGCGGTCCTTGGTCTTGATGGTCCAGCCATCGCCCATTTCGCGGATTTCGCGGCGGCCGGCGTTGATCATCGGCTCGACCGTGAAGATCATGCCGGCCTTGAGTTCATCCAGCGTGCCGGGACGGCCGTAGTGCAGCACCTGCGGTTCTTCATGGAAGATCTTGCCGATGCCGTGGCCGCAGAATTCGCGCACCACGCTGTAGCCGGCCTTTTCGGCATGCTGCTGGATCACGTGGCCGATGTCGCCCAGGTGCGCGCCCGGCTTGATTTTCGAAATGCCCAGCCACATGCATTCAAAGGTGACCTCGGACAGGCGCCGCGCCAGGATCGACGGTTCGCCGACGAAGAACATGCGGCTGGTGTCGCCGTGGTAGCCGTCCTTGATGACGGTGATGTCGAGGTTCACCACGTCGCCGTTCTTGAGCACCTTGTCGCCCGGGATGCCGTGGCAGATGACGTCGTTGACCGAGGTGCAGATGGCTTTCGGATATGGCGTATAGCCCGGCGGGCAATAATTCAGCGGCGCAGGGATAGTGTCCTGGACCTTGACCATGTATTCATGGCACAGGCGGTCCAGTTCGCCGGTGGTGACGCCGGGCTTGACGAAGGGGGCGATGTAATCGAGGACTTCGGCGCCGAGTTTGCCGGCGACCCGCATGCCTTCGATGTCTGCCGGGGTTTTAATG
>DASYLQ010000420.1:0-8040 GCA_036009485.1 Janthinobacterium sp. | reverse complement strand
GATCGGGCCGGACAATCCCCAGCTGTACTGGTTCGATCCGCAGAGCATGAAGCCGCTGATCGAGAGTCCGGGCCATGTGCGGGCGCTGGCGGCGCTGGTCGACCTGGTCCGGTTCGGGCCTAAGGATATGCGCAACTGGGATCTCGGCAAGAGCTGGGACTACTTCCTTGCGGGCCGCGCCGCGCTCACCTTCACCTGGGGTGACCTGGGCGCGCTGGCGCAGCAGGAAGGCAGCAAGGTCAAGGGCAGGATCGGTACCGCGCCGCTGCCCGGTACCCGCGAGTACTACAGCATCGCCCAGCGCAAGTGGGTCAAGACCGTGCAAGCTAACCTGGTCGGCAATACCACCGGCGGGTCGTGGGCCGGGGTGATCTCGAAGTATTCGAAGGCGCCGGAAGCGAGCTATTACCTGCTGGCCTTGATGGCGGCCAAGGAAAAATCGCTGGTGTATGCGGCGCGCGGCTGGGACGGCATCGATGCCGGGCGGACCTATCACTTTTTGCCGCCTGACGGCACCGGACAGATCGAGAGTTACCTGAAGGCTGAGTGGAATGAGACGGATGTGCGGGACTATCTCCATGCATATTTCGACAATTTCAATAACAGGCTGCAATTTCCCTATCTGCGCATTCCGGGAGCCTATAGTTATTTGCAGGCACTCGATGTGCATCTGGCAGAAGCCACAGCCGGCCAATTGAATCCGGAGGAGGCATTGAAGGCGACTGCCGTCGATTTCGAGGAAATCACGATCCGCCTCGGGCGCGAGCAGCAAAGACGTGCTTATCGCACGTCGCTAGGACTGTAAGGTGTCGATCCGAACATTCTTCGCACCGCTCATGCTGCGCCTGAAGCCGTTCAGCATCGGTCACAGGCTCACGCTCGGTTTCGGCGCATTGGCCGTCGTCACGTTGCTGGTGGTGGCGCTGGCCGTCGCCGCCGGGCGCAACGCCACCATCGACATCGATCTGACCGAGAGCGTGCGCGTGCCGGCAGCGCTGGCTTCGGCGCAAGCGCAGGCCAGCCTGCTGAGAATGCAATTGCATGTGCGCGGCTATCTGGTGCTGTCCGACCCGCAGGACATCGAGCAGTACCAACTGGCGAAGCAATCTTTTGAAAAAAATCTTGCCGCGTTACAGGCCATGTCCGGCAACTGGTCTGTGGAAGAGGCGCAATGGATGGCCGAGTTGAGCGCAACGTATGCGCACTGGACCAGGCTGCCGCCGCAATTGTTCGAGCTGCACGACAAGCCGCTCAAAAATCGGCCTGCGCTACGGATCGCCAGGGGCGATATCCAGGAGCTGCGGACAGGGATTCTGGACCAGATCGATACCATGATCGACATCCAGAAAACGCGCGGCGTGTCGCCGCAGAACCGGGAATTGCTGGCCGATCTGCTGGGCTTCCAGACTTCCTTCGATGCGATGGCGACCAATCTGATGGCGTATGGCGCTTCGGGTGAGCTCAATTTCAAGCTTGCCTATGGGCCGCAATTGGCGACCAATGCGACGATCTGGAATACCCTGTCCGGCAAGCGTGGGCTGCTGTCTGCCGTACAGCGGGGCAAGCTCGATGTGATTGCCAGCGATCGAGCGAAAGTCACAGAGCTGGCATTGCAAGTCGTCAGCATACTCAACGGCGAGCACGCGTATGAAGACCTGTATCTGTACCGTACGGAAGTCACACCCCAGGCGGAAGTCCTGCTCGGCCTGCTGGGCAAGATCACGCAACGGCAACAGATGCAATTGCAAACCGATCTTGCGCGGGCGCGCAGCAGCCTGGCCGATGCGCGCCAGCAAACCGCGGCCGGCGGTCTGCTGGCGCTCGCTTTCAGCGTCGCGCTGGCCTATCTGTTCCGACGCAGCATTGTCGGTCCGGTAAGCCAGTTGACCGGTGTGGCCGAACAGGTAGCGGCCGGCAATCTTTCCGCGCGCGCTGCCGTCGAGTCGCGCGACGAGCTCGGTGTGCTGGCAAGCAGCATCAACATCATGACGCAGCGCCTGGCCGAGACCATTGGGCATCTGGAAGCGGTGTTTGCGGAAGCACAGCGTGCCAGGGATGCAGCCGAGGCGGCCAACCGTGCGAAGAGCGAGTTCCTGGCCAACATGAGCCATGAGTTGCGTACTCCGCTGAACGGGATTCTGGGCTACGCGCAGATCCTGTTGCACGACAAGGCCTTGAGCGAACATGAACTGACTGCGATGACGGTGATCCAGCAAAGCGGTGAACATCTGCTGACGCTGATTAACGATATCCTGGATTTTGCCAAAATCGAAGCCGGCAAGCTGGATCTGTATGTGACGGATATGCCGTTCATGCGGTTCTTGCAAGTGATTGCCGCGATGATCGAGATCAGGGCGACACAGAAGGGGCTGGGGTTCAGCTGCCAGATGGCGCCGGACTTGCCCGCCTGGGTGCAGGCCGACGAGAAACGATTGCGCCAGGTGCTGCTCAATCTCTTGTCCAATGCGGTCAAGTTTACCGACCACGGCAGCGTGCTGCTGTGCGTGAAGATGTCGGCTGAGGGCCGGATCCGTTTCGAGGTGCAAGACACCGGCATCGGCATTGGCGAGGATCAGACGGCGATCATTTTCATGCCGTTCGAGCAAGCCGGCGAAACGCAGCGGCGGCTTGGCGGGACCGGCCTGGGGCTTGCCATCAGCCGGCAGTTCGTGCGCCTGATGGGCGGCGACATTCAGGTCAAGAGCCGCACAGGCCGCGGCAGCACGTTCTGGTTTGAACTGAAACTGCCGGTGATCGAATCGAGACCAGTCATGTCGCGTGACCCCGGCGTGGCAGGTTACGAGGGGCCGCGCAAAACGATCCTGGTGGTGGACGATGTGGCCGAGAACCGGGCCGTTGCCATTGACATGCTGAGCCGGCTCGGCTTCGAGGTGATCGAGGCGTCGAGCGGGGCGGAGGGGCTGGAAAGGGCACAGGCGCTACGGCCGGACCTGATCCTGATGGACATCGTCATGCCCGGCATGGACGGGCTGGAAACCACCAGCCGCTTGCGCGAGCTGCCGGTCTGCAAGGAGGTGCCGATCATTGCGATTTCCGCCAGCGCTACTCGCCAGGACCAGGACAGCAGCATGATGGCGGGCATGAATGCGTTTCTGCCCAAGCCGATCGAATTTGACAGCCTGGTGGCGCAAATCGCCACCCTGTTGCAGTTGACCTTGATTTACGAACCGTCGCGCCAGGAAGCGGTTCCGGATAACATGGAAACCGAAGAGCTGGTGGCGCCGCCGAAGGAGCAGATCGAGGTTCTGTATCGCCTGGCGCGACTGGGTAATATGCAGGACATCCTGCGCTGGGCCAACCGGCTGGACGCTCTTGACGAGCGCTATCTGCCGTTTGCCGAGCAGTTGCGCGTATTGGCAAAGGGATACCAATCCAGAGCCATCATGAATTTCGTGAAGCGTTACCAGGAAGGCAAACAGGTTTCATGAGAGGGAGCGATACGGTTGGCGGAAGGAACGCATCTCCCTGATGACCGGGAGCCGGCTGACTGCCAGGTTAAATTGTGGCGAATAGAATCTATCGGCGTATACTGAATATCGTTGAATATTTACTTTTCAGCGATAGCCGTTTCAGTTTCATATTCTTGATTCTGGAGGAGGCTCATCGGCTGGCCGATGGGTTCTAGCATGACATTGGCAATGACAAACTCTCCCGGTAAAGTCGCCTCATCCACGACCAAATTGCCCACGATTCTGATCGTGGACGATACGACTGCCAATGTCGCGGTGCTGGCGGACCACCTCCAACATCATGGCTTTTCAGTCATGGTCGCGCAGGATGGCGAAGAAGGCATCGAGCGCGCGCAATTCGGACAGCCGGACCTGATTCTGCTTGACGTGATGATGCCCGGAATGGGCGGCTTCGAAACCTGCCAGCGATTGAAAGCGCATGAAGGGACGAAAGATATCCCGGTGATTTTCATGACCGCGCTATCCGATATCAGCGACAAGATAACCGGTTACAAGATGGGCTGCGTCGACTATGTCACCAAGCCGTTTCACACGGAAGAGGTGCTGGCGCGCATCAATACGCATCTGACCCTGCAGGCAATGCGGCGCCAATTGTTAGAGCAAAACCAGCAGCTGCAACAGGAAATAGCGGTACGGCAAACAGCCGAGGCGGTGCTGGCGCAGCGCTCGCAAGAACTGACACGCTCGAATGCCGAGCTGGAGCAAATGGCCTATATCGCGTCGCACGATTTGCAGGAGCCGTTGCGCATGGTGACCGGTTACCTGCAATTGCTGGAACAGCGCTATGGCGGGCGGCTCGATGCCGATGCACATGAATTCATCGCCTATGCCGTCGACGGCGCCAAGCGCATGCAAGCCTTGATCTATGACTTGCTGACCTATTCGCGGCTTGGCACCAAGGCGCCGCCGCTGCAAGCGGTTGATTGCAGCGCAGTAATGGAAACGGTATTGCGCTCGCTGCACATGGCGAGCGAAGAAAGCGGCGCGCAGATTCAGTGCGGAGCATTGCCGATCGTGCTGGGGGATGCGGCGCAACTGTCACAATTGTTCCAGAACCTGATTGTCAATGCGATCAAATTCCGTGGCAACCAGCCGCCTTGCATTGAAATCAGGGCGGAACGGGAAGACAGTTATTGGCGCTTCGAGGTGCAAGACAACGGTATCGGCATTGCGCCGGAATATTTCGAACGGATTTTCGTGATGTTTCAGCGGCTGCATAGTCGTAGCACTTGTCCGGGCACCGGCATCGGACTGGCAATTTGCAAGAAGATCGTGGAGCGGCACGGCGGGCGGATCTGGGTCGAGCCGGCGCCGCGGCAGGGCACGACCTTCCTGTTCACCTTGCCGCAGATAGCAGGAGAGAACCATGAATGAGTTGCCAGGCAATCCATCAAATTTTGCTGTCAAAGTCGCGGAGGACGCGATGGCAGACCGGTTCAACTTGCAGCGTTTCGTCGAGGCCCAGCGCGCGCTTTACGGCACGGTGACGGCGCAATTGCAGGCGGGCCGCAAGCGCAGCCACTGGATGTGGTTCATCTTCCCGCAGATCGCCGGCCTGGGCCGCAGCGAGATGGCGCGCCGGTTCGCGATTTCCGGCCTCGCCGAAGCGCGCGCCTACCTGGGCCATGCGCTGATGGGAGAGCGGCTGCGCGAATGCAGCCGTCTGGTGGCCGCCATCGAAGGGCGATCCATCGCGGAGATTTTCGGCGCGCCCGACGACCTCAAGTTTCATTCGTCGATGACCTTGTTCGCTGAAGCCGCGCCGGACGAGCCGCTCTTCGGCGCCTGCCTGCAAAAATATTTTCAGGGGCGGCGCGACGCGGCCACGCTGTCGCGCCTGCAGGCAGGCGCAGCCGATCGATGACATGAAACTGCGATGGCTAACGCTTGCGCAACGGCTTGCGCAGCGGATCCAGCAAGCCGCGCAAGTCATTGTGGTCGAGTTCATACATCAGCGCAATCAGCTTGCCCAGTTCGCCAGAAGGAAAGCCTTCGCGGGCAAACCAGCCCAGGTAATGGCCGGGCAGGTCGGCGATCACGCGGCCTTTGTATTTTCCGTAGGGCATCTCCCGCGTCAGCAAGAGCGCCAGGTATTCGGACTCCATATTCATCATCCATGCCGGCTGTTTTTGTGGGCCGGATTGTGACAGGTATGGACAGATATTGTGCCGGATAGCGCGGCCATCCGCCCTGCCAAAGCCGGCGCATCCGTGCGGCAGCGTACGGAAGAGATGCGCCTGGGCTGGGTCCTGCGGCGGCGCGGGCGCCGCGGAATGCCGAAGAATGCCACGCCGGCCGGACCAAGGGGCTATGAACCGATCTCGGTAGGTAATGCGTCGCTGCTTGCGCGAGCGGGCACGGCGTTGCCCGTCGTAGCATGGCCAGCCATGCCTCTATATGGACGCCTCCCTACCGGGATAGGCTCCGAGGGGATCAGCGTTTTGGCGGCGGCGCCTCGTTGGTGACCAGGCTGCCCTTGGAGCCGGTATCCGGCGGCGTCGCGGCGCTGCTGTCGTTGTTGGCCTTGTTATTGGTCACGGTGCCGTCGCCGGTGGCGCTGGAAGCCTTCTTGTGCTTCGGGCTTTTTTTCTTCATGTTTTTCGCGGCGCTGGCGTCGGGATTGGTCTTGTTGCCGGTATTCGACAGGCCGCCGGTGCTGCCGGCGACGCTGTCGGGCTGGACCTTGTCGGTGCTGCCGCCCGCCGGCGTCGACTGGGTCTGGGCCGATGCGGCGCCGGCGCCGATGGCGAGCGCCGCGAATAATACTGTGATGGTGGTTTTCATGGGACTCCTCCGTAAGTTGACAGGCGGCGCGATGGCAGCCCTGGGTATTTTGCATTCCACCCAGCAAATCGGCGTAGGACGCACGCTCGTTCGCCGGTCGGAATACAAGTTGAATCCCCGCTCAAGGCGGATGGCGGCGGCGCGTGCGGCTGCCGATGCGGAAGGCATATTCATGGGTGAATAGCGAGCCATAGAAAAAAATCTGCGCCGAATAATAAATCCAGGTAATCAGGGCGACGATGGAGCCGGCCGCGCCGTAGGAGGTGCTGAAGTTGCCGTGGCCGAGGTACAGGCCGATCGCCCATTTGCCGGCCATGAACAAGACCGCCGTCAGCAGCGAGCCGACCAGCACGTCGCGCCAGGCGATGCGCGTGGCCGGCAGGTATTTGTAGATCACGGCGAACAGCAGGGTGACGATGGCGAAGGCGATCGCGTCCGACAGGTAGCGGGCGAACAGCTTGACGCCGGAATCGCCGGCGCCCCAGTTCCAGTTGTTTTGCAGCGCCGCCAGTCCGGTGCTGACCGCCAGCGAGGCCAGCAGCATCAAGGTCAGCACCAGCAGCAGGCCGAAGGATAGAAAACGCTCGCGCAGGAAAGCCCAGATGCCGGATCCCTGTCTGGGCGGGATTTCCCACAGTTCGTCCAGGCTGTCCTTGAGTTCGGCGAAGGCGCTGGTGGCGCTGACCAGCAGCAGGGCGCCTGAAATCAGGCCGGCGCTCAGGCTGTCGCTGTGCTGCTGCGGGCCGGAAAGCATGACCTTGATAACCTCGCCGCCCTGGGTGCCGGTCAGGGTGCTGAGCTGTTGCAGCAGCAATTGCTTGACCGTGGCCTGGTCGAAAAACTGGCTGGCGACGGCGACCACCAGGATCAAAATGGGCGCCAGCGAAAACAGCGTATATAAGGCCAGCGCCGCCCCCTTGCTGGCGGCGCGGTGCGACATCCAGGCCATCGCCGACGAGTAGAAAATCCGCCCCAGCGAGACCAGGTAATACTCGCTGGCGGGCACCGGTGCGCCTGTGCCTTGCGCATTCGGCGCCGGCGTGCCGGCCGCTTCTTTCCGTGCCGGCTGGGATTGCTTTTGGTCGTACATCGGAGTTCCATCAAGCTGATGACCTGGCGCCAGTATGCCGGGCCTTCGCTGCAGCGGTATGTACGAGAACGCACGGTGAGAACGCACGGTGGCCGGCGCAGACCGGGGCGCGGCGCGGCGTCGCCGGCTATGTTAGGTATTTCATAGAAGCGCGCCGGACGCCCTCGTAGAATCGGTCCACCGGCTTGAATACGGTTTGTCCGCACCAGCCGAGCCACGACGGAGTACGTATGTATCTTGCCGACAGTACGCCTGAAGTGCAGCAACGGATCGCCGCGCTGGAAGCCGAGATCCGTTATTTGAAGAGCGTGAAGGGCGGTGCCGCCCTGGACGAAGGGGGCGTCGCGGCGTATTTGCCGGCCTCGAGCGGCGCCGGCGCCTGGGACTGGGACGTGCGCAAGGACATGGTGCGGGCCGACGCCCGCTTCGCCGAGCTGTTCGGCGTCGATGCCGGCCGCGCCGCCGCCGGCTTGCCGATCGGCGAATTCACCCGGGCCATCCATGCCGAAGACCGGGCCGTGACGGAAAAGGCGATCGAAGAGGCGCGCCACAGCGGGCGCAAGTTCGTCGCCGAATACCGCGTGGTGCATGGCGACGGCGCGGTCCGCTGGATCGTCGCCGAAGGCCGTTGCGACATGGATGCGGACGGCAAGCCGCTGCGCTTCGCCGGCGTGG